>JBJKSW010000042.1:0-32386 GCA_046703525.1 Thermoplasmataceae archaeon | reverse complement strand
TACCATACCTGCTGGACAGCAGGATCATCTCAGAGCGGGTCAGGAAGTTCAGGGCATACGGCCTGAATGTATCAAACGGCGGAACACTCCTGGAAATAGCTTACTCAAAGGGAAAGCACTTGGAGGCAGTGAGGAGGCTCAACGACTCAGGATTCAACACACTGGAGATAAGTGAGGGAGTCCTGGACATCCCGGACAGGGCGAAGAGGGAAATGGTGGATGAAGCAAGGTCCCGCGGCATGAACCTGCACATGGAGGTCGGGAGGAAGAACCCGTCGAACCAGCTTTCACTGGATGAAACAGTTGATCGCGCAGCTTCCCTCCTGGATTATGCCCCCGATATCGTAATAATAGAGGGCCGCGAAACGGGAAAGAGCGTCGAAATATACGATTCCGGCGGCGAGATAAAATGGGACTGGGTGAACAGGATACTGAAGGAATTTGACAGAAACATCATTATGTTTGAGGCACCCATGGAATCCCAGCAGGCAGAACTTGTAATAAGAATTGGCGCAGACGTGAATCTTGGAAACGTTTCCATGGGCAGTGCCTATGCGCTGGCAACACAGAGGCTCGGCCTCAGGGGGGACACTTTCGGCATAGAAGTCCTGCCTGATGACTACAGGGGAAGCCCGGCGTCCAGGTTCATACTCCATGTGCTTGCATCGAACGGACCGCTGGACCAGATCAAGATCATGAATGTTACAGGCATGAACAGGAGAACCGTGCAGAACGCGCTGGACCACCTTATGGAACAGGACATGGTGAGGGCGGTGAGCGACCTCAGGGACATGAGGAAGAAGATATACTCTATCAGGTCAACCAGATTTCAGCACTAGCTGCTGAACAATTATTTATCCGTCACGTCTATGCAATCTCATGCCAATAGATCCTGAAATAAGCTCACTGCTGGGCAATAACCGCTCATACGCTCCTGCAGAACCTGAAAAACTGGATGCAGCATCATTCAGAAGCATGCCCGGGAGATTTCCGGCCATTGAGCCGGTTCCGATTGACATACGCAGCGTCAGAACCATGGCCCTGGATTTTGGGGACAGGAAGATCAGGGGCCGCCTGTATGATAATACAAACGGATCAGACTCTCTTATTTACTTTGTCCACGGGGGAGGATTTGTTGCCGGAGACCTGGACTCATACGACAGGATATGCAGGAAACTGGCGAGGGCTACGAACTCAAAGGTATTTGCGGTGGAATACAGGCTTGCACCCGAGAACAGGTTCCCGGCTGCACTGGATGACGTGAGGGATGCCTATGACTGGGTCATTGAGAGAAGTGGTGAACTCGGCTTCAGCCCCGGGAAGGTTGCACTGGTTGGAGACAGCGCGGGCGGCGGCCTCTGTGCTTCACTCTCCCTGCTGAATTCCGGGCGCAAGGCTGCAAAGCCGCGTTTCCAGGTTCTTCTTTATCCTGTCATGTCAGGCATGATGGACACGGATTCCTACAGTGAGTTCGATCATGAACCCCTGCTCACAAGGGGAATGATGGCATGGTTCTTCAGGCAGTACGCGTCAGGGCCCGAGGACATTAAGAACCCGCTGCTGTCGCCTCTTCTCGCGGATTCCTTCGCCGGAACCCCCGACACTCTCATCGTGAGCGCAGAATCGGACGTCCTGAGGGATGAGGGTGAAATTTATGCAGGGAAGCTGAGGTCTGAAAACATCAATGCAACGTGCCTCCGCGCAATGGGAATGGTGCACGGCTTCATTTCGATAACCGATATCTCAAAATCTGCGTCCGGGCAATTTGAAGTGATCTGCTCCTACATAGCACAGAAGTTCATGAAGATGTGATTTCAGGACCGTTAGGCCTGTTGTTTTCTACCTGGTGCAGGCCATGGTCTTTTCTTTCCCACCATCTTGCGAACCTTGTCCTTGATATCCCCGGTTCAGATTCAGCAAGCGAATCCAGGAGATCAAGGTGGCATCTGTCTATCTCCAGTATTGAGCTCTCTGCATCCCTTATCCTGCCTTCCTCAATCACTGCCCCGGATTCCATATCGGATCTGAAAGGTTCAACAATCTCTTCTATGAGGGCCTGGTTGTAGCGCGTCTGCCTCATTGCTTCCATGTACAACTGCCTTGATCTCGACAGCAGTTTTCTGTGGACAGTTTCTGCCCTTTTCCAGTGTTCAGAGGTGTACATGCTGAACATTATGCTTCTCTGCAAGTCCATGACAGGCTTGTACAGTGAAATGCATGGATTCGAAGAGAAAGTGAACCAACCGATAGTGTGATTTCCTGATGTCTCTGATAGCATTGAGTTCACAGTCTGGTTGATCCTGGTCAGCGGACCGGAATGCATGCATATGTCGCTGTTGCTTCCGCCTGACGGGTGGTATTCCTCGCTTGTATGCATCCTCATTGTTTCCATGAACTCTGCAGTGCCGCGTTTGCCTGAGATTCCGGCAAGCCGCCTGTAAGTGGAAGCCTGTCTCCTCTCCCCCTTTCCGAGCGGCGTGTAGATGAGATCGTGCCTCAGCCCAAAGTTGCCGGATTTCTTCACAGGGGAGAGATTTGGAGCACTGTCCTGGCTGTAATTTGATATGCTTCCGTAATGGTCAGCTCTCCTTATTCTCCATTCTTTTCCCACAATGTCCATTACAAGTACTTCCTGGCTGTCCGCAATGAGGAATGAATTGTTGTATAGGAGCTTTCCTTCTGCGCTGTTGGAGCCACCCTGCCCGTACTTTTCAAGATATTCTGTGATGACATCGGCAGCCTTTAATGCAGAACCTGACAGTTCGAGTGCGATACGCAGCAGATCCATGCCAAGAAGGCCCTTTTCCAGCCGGTATCCGCCGGAGGTGAAAATAGCCTCGTTCCCGATTGAAACACCGCTTCCGTTATACCCCATCTCGGCGCCCCACATCCAGTAAGGCCTCGAAATCACTACGTCTTCGCTCGCGTCATACGGATCAATTTCAATGTGTGTCACATTGAGCGGCTTGCTCCTCTTCTCCGCGGGATGAAATTCAACAAGCTGCATTTCATTGGGGTCCCTGTCACTGTTCTTGGCAAAATAGGAAAGCCCGTTCCCGGGACTGCCGGAAATGAATGAAACGCAGTCACACATTCTATACCAGTGACCAAGATGATTTGACATATAAACAGATTGCCGAATACTGTTGGTGCGCTACATAACCGTCATATAACGATTGACCATGGATTGCCCGTGAGAAAATCCAGGCAGGATGGATCCACAGGCAGGATCAGTGTAAGGATGGCATCTTCAGGCGACCTTGATGTGCTGGTGGAACACCGCCTGAGAATGTGGGAGGAAATTCATCCTGACAGGATTCAAACCGTAAGGGAGTCTGCGGATGTCGTCAGAGAGTGGGTCCGCGGGCTTCTCGAACAAGGAAAGTATGTGGGCTTTATTGCCGAACTCCCTGATGGCACGCTGGCCGGAAGCGGTGCCCTGTGGCTGAGGCCTGAACAGCCGAGGCCTGGAAGGAAAGGCGCAGAGCTGCCCTACCTTCTTTCCATGTACACCAATCCCGGGTTCAGGAATTCAGGGGTTGCATCCGCCATTGTGAGGGAGGCGATCCTGTGGTCGAAGCAGAATGGATATTACAGGATTTACCTTCACGCTTCAAGAATGGGAAGGGGCGTCTATGAGAAGCTCGGATTTCTCAATTCCAATGAAATGAGGCTGGACCTGGATTGAGCGGGGTCATACGATCTCCTCAATTACTCTTTCCCTCAGGTATTTCATCACGTTCTCCTGATGTGCCATCATCCTCGTCCACGCCAGTTCAGGGTCGCGTTCCCGTATTGCTTCGAATACAGCGGAATGCTCCCTCGCCTCATCGGCTCGCCTTGAACGGCATATGAAAAGAGAAGTTCTGACGATCAGAAGCTTCAGCCTTATCTCCGATGTGTACTTCTCAAGTTTCTCGTTCCGGCTGCAATAAGACAGTGCTGAGTGAAAGCTGCCGTTCAGCGCTGAAAGCCTAAGTGCGTCTGCGTCAGCTCTACTGCTCATCTCATTGATGTTCTCAATCAGTTTCCGGAGCTTTTCAATTTCACCGTCAGTCGCGCGGGATGCAGTGAGCCTTGCCGCCTGCGCCTCAAGAACGGACCTGACCTCGTAGAGGTCCATTATGTCCTCTTCTGAAGGGAGAAATACCGTGAAATATCTGCCGTTTCTCCATATTATGCCCTCGCTCTCGAGCTGAATAAGCGCTTCCTTGACCGGTGTCCTGCTGATTCCCATTTCAGATCCGACTCTCTCAACGTCAACGACCTTTCCGGCTCCCAGGGGCCCGTTCAGTATCTGGTGAATTATGTATTCGTATGCGGATTCCTTGAGATTCTGGTCCTGTTCCATCCAAGCCTCCAGTTTTTATCACTATTTATATTTGCAACGGCACCCTCTGACGATGTTTGCTGTCCAGGGCATTTTTTCCGACAGATTACGGGAGAGAAACAAGGTTCAGCCTGCATTCCTCACTATTTCCCATATCTTCCTCGCATTTGAGGCAAGGCGCCTGAACTGGTCAAACGTGAGCTGCTGTTCAGCATCGGACAGTGCATTGTCAGGGTCTCTGTGGACTTCTATCTCAAGCATTCCTGCACCGGCAGCTACAGCACTCAGCGCGATCGACTCAACATAATCCCTCCTCCCGGCGGGATGGCTCGGGTCAGCGCAAAGCGGAAGGTGGCTCGCCCTCTTTGTTGCCGATACCAGCCCCGTATCCATTGAGAACCTTGTTGCGCCCTCTATTGTCCTTGTTCCCCTGAAGCATAGGATAACATTTTCGTTGCCGCCGGCAAGCAGGTATTCAGCAGATCCCATCCACTCATTGAGGGAACTTGCCATCCCGTTCTTGAGAAGAACAGGCTCGCACACGCCTGACAGAAATTTCAGCATTGAGAAATTCTGTGAATTTCTGGATCCGACCTGGAGAATGTCTATTCTGCCCTGGAAATGCCGGTAATCCTTCTGGTCCATGATTTCTGAAACAACCGGCAGCCCCGTTTCCTCCTTTGCCCTGACAAGGAAGTCCAGCCCCTCCTTTCCGAGGCCCTGGAACTTGTAGGGGTTTGTCCTGGGCTTGTAGGCTCCTCCACGGAGAATGTCCGCACCGGCTTTCTTCACGTTTTCGGCTATCTCGCATATCTGGTCCGCCGATTCAACTGCACAGGGCCCTGCTGCGATGACTAGCCTCTTTCCCCCTATTCTCACTCCGGAGACTTCAAACGAAGTGTCAGAGCTCTTTGCCTCCCTTGAAAACAGGCCCGAACTGACAAGTATGGCCAGCTTTTCCATGCCTGAAAGGCCTGCAAGGCCGTAACCGTCAGTGAGCATCACTTTCCTTCCGTAAAGGGTGAGTTCCCTGAATCCTGCACTGGAGTCCATTATGAGGTCACGCACTGCACCTTCATGTTCCGGCCCTGTGGGTATGACTATCACGAAAACCTCTCCCTCAGCGCCCTCATGGCCGATATCATCGAATCAATCATTGGCAGTGAATTCGGGTTGAGGCGCACAGTGTCGGCAAAGACCTCAGGATCCTCATTCTGTGAAATTGATCTCAGAAGATCAACAATATGCCCTGACCTGGTCACAGCATCGCCAGGAAGTATTACCTCGGTTGCAACAAGAGACAGCAGATAAGGGACTACCAGGTTGCTGGCCATCAACCTGTCATGCTCTTCAGATGTTATGTGCAGGAATCTGCACTCAGGAAACAGCTGAGCAAGGTAATCCATGGAGTCGATTCTGGAGATGTCCTGCATGACACAGATGTCCCTGTTTTCCGGATAGGACAAAGGGCCGAACAGGGGATGTATGCTGATGATCCTCCCGCTGTGTTCTCTGAGCGGGCCCTTAGCGGATGTTATTTCAATGACCACGCTGGAATTTTCAAGAACAGCAGCATAATTAAGCGTTTCACGCATATGAAGAGCCAGTACAACCACATCCCATCTGCCGATATCCGTGACATCAGTGCTGCACATTCTCCTGTCATATCCCCGGACGGTGTGTCCGGCATCCTGGAATACGTTGCGCAGAAGGTTTCCCATCCTGCCTTCAGATCCAACAAGCGCAATGTCCAGTTATGCCACCTCCATGGAGACAGAATCCGGCAGGCTTCTTCTGGCCATGATTTCCGGCCTCACTCTCAGCACGCCATCTCCGGAAACAGAAAGGTCGCATCTTTCATCATGGAAACCAATGCACGCAGTCATGCCTGCATTCCCTCTCTTTTCCATGATTATGTGGCCTCCACCGTCGATTATCCCGTCTGAGATGGCCTTGGCCGGCTCTGAGCTGCAGTACACTTCCCTCCCTGGAGAAGAAACAAGGAGGCCTGCTATGTAGTTCAGGAAGGGCAGTTTGCCGTGGATCTCAGCGAAATTTTCATGTCCAGGCTCAATTTCCCTTCTCCGGCCGGAGACGTTTTCCTCTGCGCATATTGTGTATTCAAAGATCAGGTTCATGAGGCTCCTTTCCCTTGCTCCGGAAGCATTCATCATGCTGAGCACACTTTTTTCCTGCTCCCTGTCCCTGAGCGGCAATTTGAGCTTTTCCTTCAGCTCCATTATCTCCCGGGCAAGCAGTTGCCTCTCCGTCATGACGGAAAGCAGCCTTCTGGTGTTTTCCATGACTCTGCCCCTGACTTCAGCGAGTGCGTTTCCAAGCTCCTGTTCAGGGCCTATAAAATAAATCCCTTTCCTTCCGGTTCATAGTGCGAGACATTGTCACGCATTATTTAAAACTTGCCAGTTGGCGCTTCAGCAGCTTTATGATCCGCAATTTTCTGGAACCCTGGTGCGGGCATTCCCTGCAGGGATTATGCCCCGGTCATGCATGGGGGTGAAATTTGCGGCGGGGACGGCTCTTCTCGAATTCACAGACGTCTTATTGAAGTAATTCATACGGGCATATACCACCAAAAAGCACACATATTAATATCAATGTGAAAATATGTCCCGAGTAGATTCCATGGACTACGATTACGACACTATAATACTGGGCGCCGGCACGGCAGGCCTGTCAGCCGGCAGCGTTTTCGAGAAGAGCGGAAAGAGTTACATAATCCTTGACAAGAAGGATGAGATCGGGCTGCCTGTCAGGTCTACGGGAGCAGTTTCCCTGGAATGGGTTAAGAAACTCGGAATGCCAACGGACGACAGCATTGTTGCGTCCAGAATCTCTTCAGTGAAATTTGCAACCGACACGGGAAAGTCGGTAGAATTGAGATATGACCATCCGATTGGAATGGTATACGACTTCACAAAGTACGAAAAGTTCCTGGCGGAGAAATTTGCCGGGAAGCTGAACATAAGGATGAAGACAAGGGTAACTTCAATAGAAGGCAACACCGTTCAGACAGAAACTGAAACTCTCACGGCAGAAAACATAATAATGGCGGCCGGCCCCCAGTCATCATTTGGCTCAAGGCTGGACAGGACCAGTGTTCTTGTTGCATACGAGGAAATGAGGGAACTCCCAAGAAGAGACGACTTCGAAATGATCATATGGTACAGCGATATGGTGAAAGGCGGATATTTCTGGGATTTTGCGGACACGGACAGCACAAGGAAGATTGGGCTCTGCTATTATCCGCTGAACCCCTCAAGGCCGAAGGACATACTTGACACTTTTACAAGGAAATTCCCCGAGGTGGATGGAAAGTGCATTCATACGATGGCACACCAGATACCCCTCGCAGAGCCGGTGAACACAGTATCCAGCGGCAACAGGCTTTATACAGGTGACATGGTTAATGCTGTTCTCAACACCACGGCCGGGGGCCTGCAGGGAGCGTTCTGGACTGGAAAAGCCGCGGCTGAAGCCATCCTTTCAGGAGACCTGAACAACTACCAGGCGAAGTGGGACATGGAGATCAGGCCATGGCTAATGAAGCACCACAGGCTTCACAAGAGAATGCACAGGAAAGGGTCAAAGTCCATCGGCAACCTCATGACACTGGCCAAGATCATGCCGCACTCAGTGCAGAAAAGGGTTTTTGGCGGACTTTGAACCTGTAACAGGTTTACTGTATCCAGACAGATTTAATGTTTGTGAATTCAAGCAGTCCGTATCTTGACAATTCCCTGCCGATGCCGCTTTTCCTGACGCCACCGAACGGGAGCCTCGGGTCGGAGGAGACGATTCTGTTCACGAACACCATTCCCGCTTCTATGTCCGGAACCATTGCTTCTGCCTCCTGCCGGTCTCCCCATATGGAAGCCCCCAGGCCGTAAGGCGTTTCATTCCCAAGCTTCACTGCTTCCTCGTTTGTCCTGAACTTCCTTAGAACAGCCACCGGACCGAATATCTCTTCACTGTAGCTCTCCTTTGTCATCGCTATTGTAGGGGGTATATAACCTCCGTCCTGTTTGCCTATCATTTCAACTGTTCCCTTGCCTTTCAGTTCAATGATCTGGTCCATTACTGTGCGTGTCTGTGCCGGGGAAGAAAGGGGCCCCAGCTGTGTAGTCTTCTCCAGGGGGTCTCCCGGGACGACAGAGGAGAACTCCTCCCGCAGCTTCCTGTAGAACTCCGCGTAAATGTCCTGGTGCACAATGAACCTCTTGGAAGCAATACAGCTCTGGCCATTGTTCTGCAGCCTTGCAGTGGACGCATTCTTTGCGGCTGCTTCAACGTCTGCGCTCTTCAGCACGATGAAGGGGTCTGATCCGCCAAGTTCCAGGACGTGCCGTTTGATTTCCTTTCCCGCCTCCTGGGCGATCCTTGATCCAACTTCCGTGGATCCGGTAAACGAGACTCCATCAACATGCCTGATCAGGGAAAGTGCTTCCTGGCCGCGTACAATTGTTGCCCTGAAGAGGGGTGAATCAAAGATTTCCTCAAGCTTCAGGCTCGTTCCTGAAACTATTGAAGCGTGTTTCAGCAGAACCCCGTTTCCGGAAGCCATGGCCGGTATGGCGGCCCGCATTACCTGCCACAATGGAAAATTCCACGGCATGATCAGAAGGACAGTGCCAACTGGGTCAAATCTCACATAGCTGCTCTCTGCCTCTGTTTCCACGATCTCATTTTCAAGAAAACGCCGGAAATTTTCAATTGCATAGTCGACCAGGTTTATGCATTTCTCCACCTCTGCCTTGCTCTGGCTGATTGGCTTCCCCATTTCTGTTGACATAAGCTTTGCAATGGAATTCTTATCTCTTTGCAGGCGGGGCTTCAGTTCATTTCTGAAGTAAGCAATTCGAATGTCTATGTCTTTTTTCCAGTAGTCCTGTGATTCCCTGAGCTTGGCAATCTTGTGTATAACTTCCTTCTCCGTTTCCTCCTCATAATCAGCTATTTTTTCCATTGTATACGGATTCATTGTGGAAATTGTCATGCCTGAAGATAGAGTGAACAGTATTATCACTTTTTGCGGCTTGAATGAATGCAGCGCACTTACAATGAATTCTGCTGATTCTGTCATGGAGCAGGTAGCTTCATGTTCTCTCCCTTCCAGAGCATAAGCACTCCCAGAGTCCTGTACGGCCGCCATTTCCTGGCAATCTTTTCGAGCTTGCTGTCTGTAATCCCTCCCCTTATGCCATACCTATTCTGGGCTGCCCTCCTTATTCCCAGATCGTTCAGGGGAAGCACATCAAGCCTGCCAAGCGTGAATATCAGAAACATCTGTGCCGTCCAGACACCTATGCCCTTTACCATCGTCAGCTGTTTTATAATCTCCTGGTCGTCCAGACTCTCCATTCCGTCAAGCCTGAGCTTCCCTGACTGCACTTTTTCTGCAAGGTCAGTGAGATACCCGACTTTCTGCCTTGAGATGCCTGCCTTTCTCATCTGCTCCGGAGACATTCTACCGACACTCCCGGGTGATACCTCTCCGCCAGCTTCTCTCACAAATCTGCTGTATATGGCTTCAGCAGCTCTACCTGTTACCTGCTGGTATATCATGGATTCCACAAGTGAATTGAAGAAATTTCCGCCCGGTTCAAGCTCACATGGGCCAAGGGTACCGACAAGATCTTTCATCACAGGGTCTTTCTTTGAAATCTCATCCAGAGCAAGGTCAACATCAATGTCCATGAAAAGCCTGTGATCGGATTGTTCCATCACCACTTCCAGTTCAGGCCTCAATAAAAATCTTCTTTTCGATACGTCAGACAGGGAAAAACAACTGGAAACAGAACGCCAGAAAACAGCTTAAGCGCTTTGAATTGATGGCAAAACATCACTCAGGCTGTAAACATTCGGCGTGAACCGAAACAACAGATATGCATTCATGAAGTTGCTTTCTTGCGCATTTTCATGCAAATCAATTAATATGTGTTTGCGTTGAATATTATGAAATGGGTAAAATTGCCAATGGCGCAAAGGCGGGGGCTCTGGCAGGCATAATTTATGGAATTATCTCTGCAATATTTACCATTGTCAGCCTTATTCTCCTGAAAACAGAAATCATAAACGCACTCAATCATTACATAAGCAGCACGCCTCTTCTCAGCGGCACAAAGATAACTGCTGAGCAGATCTACAATGCTGAATTCACGCTGGGTCCGGTGGCCGGGGTAATAGGCGGCATAATTCTTGGTCTGATACTGGGGCTTATATTTGCGTATGTGTACAACAGGCTTCCCGGATCGTCCGGAAAAGTGAAAGGCATAGTATTCGGCCTGATAATGTGGATAATACTTGGAGCACTTCTCGGGCTTGCCTCCATGAGTGAATACGGCACATCCTACTATCTGATTTCAGACATTGTAGGCGCCTTCATCGCAGCGATTGTCTACGGATACCTGATGGGAATCCTGTTCTCCAGGTTTGAGGCGGCCGAGGCTCCTGTCCAGTCTGAACCGGCATATCCAAAACTCTGACGTGAATTTGAAATAAATTACCCCTTAAGAGGGGTACATACCCTTTTTCTCAATTTGCCCTGACTTCCGGCTGCTGTTCTTTCAAGCACGGGAATGGAGCATTTTTTCAGATTGCAGCTTCTATGTCAGGAACTTTCTGTTCGTTGTGAACGGCCTCCACAAGCCTGCCGAACCGGGTCACATATTCAACCCATGACAGATGCCATCCAGTATCCATTGCACTGTAAAGATCCGATTCCTCTTCAAACGATATCCTGACGTTGTAGTCCGTCTTCTCACCTTTGTCTGTCAGCCACTCGTCCACAATCAGCATCTTTCCGGGGATCGCAGATGTTTCCAGTTCGTACCTCACCATGCTTTTCGGCACTACTTCGAGGAACATCCCCTCGCTTACCCTTTCTTTGCCCCTGCTGTCAACAAGCACCAGCTTGAGCCTGCCCCCTATTCTCAGGTCAGACTGGAACGACTTTGTCTTCAGATCCTCAGTCCTGAAATACCTGTGTACAAGCCTCGGATCTGTCCTTATTTCATAAACGAGGTCAACAGGAGCGTCTATGACCAAGTTGTAGCTCAGCTCCTTTCCTTTTCTGGTCATCATTGCCTTCTTCATTTTCTTCACCCTCTTCCCCACTCTGCTGCAGTTTTTATGAACTGGGCGCTTAAGAAGATGCAAGAACAATTTATTCAAAAAATTGAATAGGCCGAGACCAAGAATGCCTGTATTCAGATGTATGGCAGTGACAGGATGAGGACCCTGACTCTGGGCCCTGTCCCGTCTCCCTCTTCCGGGTTGCTCAGTTCGTCAACCGCGGTCTTCAGGTGTTTTCCAAGTTCAGGATATGCACCCACCCTGGTGGAGGCATACACGGAAAGGGCCTCCCTGTCAATGAACGCTCCCTTCAGCTTGTCTATTGTCCCTGAATCTGCAACTTCAAGCTTTTCTGCAAGTAGGTGAAGGTTGAAAGCATGGCTTATCAGCATAGATCGGAACACACTCCTTATCTGTTCGGTCGTGAGAGATTTCAGCCTTTCCGCCATGTTCTCCCACTCTATTACGCCGAAGAACTCTGAATTCAGGCTGTAGTACTTTTCAACATAGTTCTCTTTCGGCCTCACTGAGGGGCTGTTAAGCAATCCGTCACCTACCATCTGTTTCACGAAATGGTAGAGATTGGCCCTGCTGACATCAATCCGGGAGGCCATCTGTGTTACAGTGAGTTCATCGTTTTCGGCCAGTATGAAAATGACCTTGAGTTTTGTAGGGTTTGAGTATGCATCGATCAGTATCCTGTATCTTTCGTCCGTATCCACGGTGACAAAAGTATTATATAAATAATAATTTTACGTATAAATGACATTAATATGTATTGCAGAGATTTGTATGTAGTCAGAAGAAAGCCAGCCATGACAGGATATTCCGCTATTTCGGCCCGCCGGGAGGCCTAGGCTTCAATGGATGCAGAAGGAACAGTATCAAGAAGTGCTGCGAAAGTCAGAATCGACAGCAACTTCAAGCTGATGAGCATTCACACCGGAATTGCCCGGACAGGGACATCAGCCTTTTCGATCGCAATTCTGTGGCTTGCCCTCTCACTGACAGGGTCTCCGGTGGCAGCCGGATTCGCTGACAGCATGTTCAGCCTCCCCCTCTTTCTCAGCTTCGTGTTCGGAGCTTACATAGACAACCTTTCCTCCAAGAGGAATCTTGCTGTAATCAGTTCATCTGTCAGGGCAGGCTCCATACTGATACTGTTCATACCAATGATGTATGACTCCTTCCTGGTGAGGGTTCTCGCCATTTACACAATATCATTCCTGCTGGGAATGACATCAGACATACTCAATTCAATAAGGTCCAGCTGGTCAAAGCAGTTCCTTGACGAAACGCAGTACAAGAAGGGAACATCTCTCCTTCAGACGGCCACTTCCATGGCACAGGGATGCGGATTTGCCATTTCGGGAATACTCCTTTCCATAGGTGTATCTTCAACAATATACGTGCTTTCCCTGCTCTTCCTTGCCTCTACAATACCCCTTGCAATAATAAAGGACAGAACGGCGAATTCCGTGCACGCTGCTGATTCAATCGGGTCTTCAATAGCTTCAGGCCTCAGGTACATAAAGGAAAGCAATGCACTGAAGGCAATCATCGTGATCACGCTCTTTGTGAACCTTGCCTTTGGTACGGTTGGCATATTTTTTGCATATCTGATAGATTATTCTTTTCAGCTGCCTGCGTACTATTACGGATTCCTTTTTGTTTTCCTGACTGTGGGGCTGGCGGCCGGTTCAGTAGCCGCCTCCGGAATCAGGGGGAAGATCGGATTCTACAACTCATTGCTTGTTGCGTCAATAGGGATTCTCCTGCTATCCATGAGTTTCTTCAGGTCTGTATATCCGGATTATGCCCTTGTATTTCTGATAGGGATCATGATAGGAATGGTCAACGTGATCTCACAGACAGGAATACTGAAGATTGTAAGGCAGGATATGATTGCCAGGGTTTACGGTGCCTTCAGCACTTTCGGCCTGGGCATAACATTCCTGTCTGGCGGAATCGGTGGCCTTCTCATAGACTATCTCACTCTCAGCTGGTCATTTGTTCTGATAGGAGGTATTGTTGCTGCTGTAGCTGCTTCATCAGTCCTGTTCAGGGAGTATTACAACATAACCATCTGAGAGCAGCCCCATGCTCCTGAAACAGTACCTGGATGAGGGTCCTGAAAATCTTCAATTTGATCGGGAAAAGGTGCTGTCCCTCCATCTTTATAATCCGGTTCAAATTATTAATCAAAAGAAGAATTCCGGGCCCGGCGGAGTGCAATCCGATTGCTGAATGGGCGGACCACTCACTACTTCAAGTGTATTGCAGGATATCAACCCACCAAAAGGTTTATAGAAATCAAAAAAGTTGGGGTATTTCATGCTAAAGCGTTTTTATGCGATCTTGATCGCAATGATAATTTTGTTCAGCGGATTTATTGCTTTATCGAGTGATTCCGCCGCACAAACAGGAACTAACTCAGTTCTCAAAGTTGGTCTTGTGAGCACTGGTCCGGTGGTTACCATGAATCCGTTTTATCCGGGTGGACAGGGGGCAACAATAACAAGCCAGCTGGTTGGTGTGATGTACCTGTCACTTCTGGAGCAGGCGCCCAATGGAACTGTAATGCCACAGCTTGCAAAGTCATGGACTGAAAACAGCAATGCCACAGTCTTCACGTTCACACTCAGGTCCAATCTGAAATGGTCTGACGGAACAGCCCTCACTGCGAACGATATAGCTTACACGTTCAATCTTTTCAAGAGCAATTCCCTGCTTGATGCGTTCAACGGATTCCTTGTGGGAAGCCTGATCAAGAACGTGACCGCGGTGAACACCACTACAGCCAAGTTCACGCTGACGCACTCATTCGCACCATTCCTGGAGTATGCCGGCCTGGGGAAAGTGATCGTGCCCGAACATGTGTTTTCCAAGGTTTCAAACATCACCAACTTCTCCAATTCCGGAACTCCTGTCGGTGACGGTCCTTTCATCCTGAACAACTGGGCTCCAAGTGATACGGTGCTGAGGTTCACACCAAACAAGTATTTCTATGGTCCTCAGCCAAAACTGAGCGGCATCGACGTTCAGATCCTGTCTTCAAGTTCAAGCATTCCGTCTGACCTTCAGACGGGGTCCATACAGCTTGCACAGCCTGATCCGTCACAGCTTTCCTCGCTGTCATCGCAGGCCAATATCACGGTATCGACAGCACCTGGAAACAACATATTTGGCACGTATTTTGATCCGGCGGGTCTTCTCATGTATGACAACCTGCTCTATCCATACAACAACACTACTGCAAAGCAGGCGCTTGCCTACTCTATCAACAGGACCCAGATCGTGCAGCTGGCTCTGAACGGATACGGGACCATAGGGAGCCAGGGGCAGCTTCCCCTGTCACTGAGCCAGTGGATTCCCGCAGGGCTTCCCAATTACACGTACAATCCGTCCAAAGCAAATGCAATGCTCAGGGGAATAGGATTCAAGAACGGCACAAACGGATACCTTGAATTTCCAAACGGGACAGCCTGGACGCCAACCATACTTTACACCGGCACGGTTGCCGGCAGCATCGTTTCCGTCATCGTGCAGAACCTTAAGGCAGCCGGTATCGACGCGTCCGGATCAAGTGTTACAATAGGCTCAATCGTCTCGGCGCTGGAAGACGGCCAGTTCAGCATGGTACTCCTGCAGACAAGCAGGCCCCCGCTCCCCAGCTTCGTTCTTGGTGTCTTCACGGCAAATGAAACCACTCCGGTCGGCCAGCAGGAACTGGACTACCACGGCTGGACAAGATGGACAAATGCGACAGTTGTCAACGACCTTAACCAGGCACTTCTGACCGGAGACGCAGCAACACAGCACCAGCTCTACAATAACGCCCAGGAGATTCTTGCAAACCAGCTCCCCCTGATAACACTATACTACGGGGAATCAATGTGGGCTTATTCCAACGCCACAATAACCGGCTGGTCGCCTGCATCCCATGGGTTCCAGTTTCCGCAGCAGGATCTGCTGACGAGCCTTGCACCGATTTCATCCGGGAGTTCCGGTTCGGGCAATAGTTACCTGCTCTACGTGGGAATAGGCATAGGCATTGTGATCATTGCTGCAGTAGCTGCGGTCGTCTACACAAGAAGAAAGAGAGGTTCCCAATAGTATGGAGGGGAACTTCTCAAGATTTCTTCTGAGAAGGTCAGCGTACGCTGTGCTGACCTTCATTATTTCTTTAATAATGATTTTCATAATTCCAAGACTGGTCGCAGTCAATCCCATTGAAATTGTTGCCGCAGCCAACCAGTTGCCCGCTTCAGTCACTGTAACACTCATAAGGCAGTTTGGCCTGAACAAGCCCCTTTACATACAGTTCATACTCTACATGAAGAATACACTTCTCACGTTCCCGCCCAATCTTGGCTTTTCTTACGAATTCTACCCTTCTACGACATGGTCACTGATTGCAAAGGCGCTTCCCAGAACGGTTATGCTTGTCGTCCCTTCCGTACTGATCGCTGCCTTTCTTGGAACGTACCTCGGGCTTCGTGCAGGCTGGAACCGCGGAAGCCGCTCTGATAAAGGGATTGTCTACGGATCAATCACCATGCAGTCTGTCCCCTACTTCTGGATAGCGATCCTGTTTCAGATTGCTTTTGCGGTGTCACTTCGCATTTTCCCGACCGGCGGAATCATTACAATAACAGATACCAGCGGCACATTCACTGCCGAGCACATTCTGGACGTAATATACCACCTGGCGCTCCCGATAATTACACTCGTTGTTTCTATTGCACCTGTTTATGCAATCATAATGAGAAACAACGTAATTGAAATAATAGGCGAGGACTTCATCACGGTTGCCGAAACAAAGGGGCTGAAGCCCTGGAGAATAATCAGGACATATGCAATGAGAAATGCGATACTCCCCGTGATAACAATCATTGCAGTGAACCTCGGCTACGTTATTGGAAGCTCCCTGCTGGTTGAGATTGTGTTCAATTACCCCGGCATAGGCACACTGCTGTACGATGCAACCCTCGGGCACGATTATCCGCTTATACAGGGTATTTTCTACATACTTGCAGTGATAGTGATAGTCGGCAACTACATTGCGGACATTGCGTACTCATTCATTGATCCAAGGATACGATATACATGAACCTGAACAGGCTGTTTTACACAACTTACGGAGAGGAAACCGTCCTGAAGAAACTCATATCCAACAGGGCTTCCCTTTCCGGAATTCTGATTCTTGGCGTTATGTCCCTGCTTGCAATACTGGCTCCATACGTTGCGCCATACAGCCCATACGCCATTTCTTCAGAGACTTACCTCCAACCGTCGTACTCACATCTTTTCGGCACAGACGGCCTGGGCAGAGACATATTCAGCCAGATGATATGGGGATCACGCCTGTCCCTTGAAGTGGGCTTTGTCTCAGCCCTGGGAATAACGTCCCTTGGCGCACTGGTAGGAATGGGTTCCGGGTATATCGGAGGATATGTTGATGAGGCCCTCATGAGGGTTGTTGACGTTCTTCTCGTAATACCTGCCATAGCGTTCATGATATTTGTTGCAGTCATTCTGGGCCCTTCGGTATCCTCACTGCTCATTGTCATAATCGTGTTCGGGTGGCCCCCAATGGCGAGAATGGTGAGGTCACAGACACTGAGCCTGAAGCAGAGGTCATTCGTTGAAACTGCAGTGATAGGCGGCGCCCCAAGGAGATACATTATCGGGAACCTGATATTTCCCAACGTCCTTTCACTCGTGATTGCGAACGGGATACTCGCTGTAATCTACAGCATAATCGCGCAGGTTTCACTCTCATTTCTCGGGCTGGCATCAACGTCACAGTACAGCTGGGGATCAGTGCTTTACAATGCTGAGGCGGAAAGCGCCATATACCACGGCGGAATTTTGTGGATCCTTATGCCGGGCATATTCATTGCAATCACCGGAATAGCAATCACTCTCATAGCAAGGAGCATGGGAGACATATCAGATCCAAGATATTCCACAACACAGAGGTAATCAGATGTTACTTGAGATCAGGAACCTGACAGTGAACTACCCCACCAAGAATGGAATACTGAAGGCAGTTGAAGACATTTCTCTGAAAGTGAAAAAAGGTACAGTGCTTGGCCTCGCCGGAGAATCAGGATGCGGAAAGACAACTACAGGGTTGTCCGTTCTGAAGATGATCAAACCTCCAGGCACAATGGAAGGTGAAATTGTACTGGACGGCAGGAGTGTCCTGGAGCTTGAGAAAACCGAACTCAGAAATTTCAGGTGGAAAGAAGTTTCAATGATCTTTCAGGGAGCCATGAACAGCCTGAACCCTGTCAAGAACATTGCAAGCCAGCTCACAGACAGCATTCTTGACCATTCTGGCATGACCAGGGTGGAAGCCATGAAGATCGCACTGGAACTGGTATCTTCGGTTCAGCTTCCAAAGAACGTGCTTACTAAATATCCGCATCAGCTCAGTGGAGGCCAGAAGCAGAGGGTTGTGATCGCAATGGCAATTTCACTGGAGCCAAAACTGATCATTGCCGACGAACCGACAACTGCCCTGGACGTGATCTCCCAGGAGCGCATCCTCAAACTGCTCAGGGAAATAGTTGACAGAACCGGAACAGGCGTGATATTCATTTCCCATGACCTTTCTGTGCTATCGAAAATATGTGACGAGCTCTCAATCATGTACCTTGGGAAGATAGTTGAGAGGGGAAGGACGGCGGATGTAATGAACAATCCGATTCATCCTTATACGAAGGGGCTCATAGAATCCAACATCACCATTGAGAAGAGGCATTCGAAAGTAGAATCCATAAAGGGATATCCTGAGCCTCCTGTGAACATGCAGCCAAGCTGTTATTTCAGTGACAGGTGTTCAAATGCCACGGACATCTGCAGGACACGAATTCCTGAACTGGTTCAGCGAGAAGAAGGCCATTCCGCGCTCTGTTTCAACCCGGTGAGGTAGAATCATGGAAAAACCATTGCTAAGCTTGAAAGACGCCACTGTGAAATTCTACAGCAAAGGCAAAGTAATCAGCGCTCTCGACAAGATATCACTCGATATTCCCGCACGGGCCAGGATATCCATAGTCGGAGAAAGCGGCGCGGGCAAGACAACGCTTTCAAGGGCCCTCATCAGGCTGTCGCCACTCAGTTCCGGCAGAATATACTACAAAGGCACAGACCTCCACGCCCTCAGAGGCAGAAAGCTGCGTGATTTCAGGAAAAACGTGCAGTTCATTTTCCAGGACCCTTATGATGCAATGAGCCCTAAACAGAGGATCATCGATTATCTGGGCGTTCCCCTCAGATACCTGCTCAGGTTGAGCTCAAAAAGTGAAATTCAGGAAAGGTCGGAAAAGCTGCTGGACCTTGTCGGGCTGCACAGTGACACTGTCCAGAAATACCCTCACCAGCTGAGCGGAGGCCAGAGGCAGAGGATCGCCATAGCAAGGGCCCTCGCCAGCGAACCCTCTTTCATAATAGCAGATGAACCCACAAGCATGCTTGATGCTTCCGCTGCTGCGGGGATCCTCAACCTTTTCAGGGACCTCTCTGAACAGAAAGAAATGGGCTTTGCATTTGTGACGCACAACGTGGGCATAGCCGCATACCTGTCTGAAGAAATATATGTCATGTATTCCGGCAGATTAGTGGAGCACCGGAAAACGGAGGATCTGATAACCAGGGCCAGGCATCCCTATTCCGCATCGTTAATCCAGTACGGAAGCCACTCGGGAATCGGGAAGATTGAGGATGTGCCGGTCGCAACCGATAAAGACGGTAATGAGATCCTTGACGCGGACCCGTGGAGTGTCAGCGGGTGCAGATACCAGCCTTTCTGCCCCAGAAGCAGGGAGGAATGCGCTTCAAAGTTTCCAGAGCTTTCAAGGGACGCTGACGGAGGATACATTGCGTGCTACAATCCCATAGAATGAATTGTTCTCCACCGAGTTTTCAGCGTGAATCCATTATATCCGGTCACTGAACCTTCTGGCATCCTGCAGCAAATGCAAACACTGCCGAATCAAACTCTTCAGGCGATGAAAGGGACGGTATGTGGTCTGAGCCCGGAATAACTTTTATCTGAGACCCGGGAATCATTTCATGCAGTTTTCCACTGATGGAGCGTGATGCCGGATTGTCCTTTTCACCGACAATTACAAGGACAGGAAAATCCAGTCTGTTTAGGCTTTCAAAAGCAGGCGGCTCGGGTGATTTCTGAAGAAGGCCCGGTTCATTCTCATCTGTGTGCACGTTTTCTGCAGCTATTTCTATCAGGCGCTCACGCAGTTCACCTCTTACCATGTGAGTCCAGAAATCAACGTCTGTGACGGCAGCTTCCCTGAAATTGTGCTCTTCCAGCATCCTGACATATTTCTCTTCAATTTCATTGAACTGTTCAAAGAGCTTCTGGTCTTCTTCAGATGCTTTATAGCCGCTCACTCCCGAGTTTACGAGAACCAGGCCAATTACATGTTCAGGGTACTTAACGGCAAAATCAAGTGCAATTCTTCCGCCGTTGGAAACTCCAACAATTACTGTTTTCCTGATTTTCAGCTCGTCCAAGACGGATTTGAGGTCCTCCGCATCAGAGAATTCTGCAGTTGCCCTGGAAGATCTGCCATATCCCCTTATGTCATACCGTATGACCCTGAACTTCTTTGAGTATTTGTGAAACTCCCTGTCCCACATTCTTGAGTCAAGGTATCCTGCGTGTATCAACACGACCGGCATTCCTTCACCGTCAGCTTCGAAATATATTCCGCCCTTCCCTTCCGCAGTTCTGCCTGAAACCATTCCATCGCCATTGTTGTGTGTCTATTTAAACAAGCAGTTCTGAAAATCTGTTTATGGCCTGAAAGTCAAGTTAAAGGCCAATTCACTTGGACCGTTATCATCGGGCCCATTGCTTGCATCCAAATACCCTCGACCTCAAGGACAGGTCCGGATCAATTGAATTAGCGCTGGAAATGAAAGACTCAACTGTTCCGTTCACCTGGCGTGCTGCAGTGCCCGAAGCTACTGGGCAGGCCTGCCTTGAATAGTGTATTTCAGGCCCCCCGCTGACGATCGGCCCGGCAGTGATCCGCCTTACGGCCAATTCGGTCCATTGATGGAAAACAAAGAGTCCGGCACACACTGTTATTAAAATTGCGATGACAGTAGCCGGTTCTCCACTCAGCAGTCAAGTAATTACTGAAAGTAAACATATGATTCTTAAAGGCTTGTCAGGCCGCGCTTCCAGTGTTCCGGAACTTTCTCTGTATACTCTATTTCATCTGCACCTAGGAACACGGCAAGCTTGCGGATTGAATCTGATAATTCTCCGGCTACATCAGATCCTCCGGGTGCATCAGGCTCCGCGTGAACAGAATTTATCAACAGCTTCCTCTTCCGCTTGTCCAGCTTGGGGTCAATTCTTCCAATAATTCTTTCGCCGAAGAGAATGGGCATCACGTACGTCCCATACTTTCTCTTCTCCTTTGGAAAGAACTGTTCATGGACATAATCAAATCCAAAAACACGCCTCGTGCGGTCTCTGCCACAGATAAGGTTGTCACAGGGAGAGATTAGAGATACCTTCGGAACCCACTCATCTGAGCGAATGGATTCCAGCAGAGGAATGTCATCTGAGTGAATGTAACGATCCTCCTTCCCGGCAATTCCCGTAACGTTAATCTGCTGAATCCGGGAATCTTCATGCAGTTCTTTCAGCGTGTTCTTCAGGTTGCTGTATCTGCCACGCACAAAGTAGTAGTTGATCTCTCTTGCAGTGGCTGCCCCCATTGCCAGTATAGCCCGCCTGGAAGCTTCACGTTCATACTCTGCGGGCGAAAGCGCCTCCATTTCCTGGTCCTCCGGGATAAAATCTTCCGTGAGCCCCCACACGTTCTGGTTTCCATTGTGTGAAACGACCATTACTTCTCCGCTCATGTGCATATGGAAGAGCATCCTCGTGACTTTGCTTGAAGGAGACCAGCCGTCTTCACTCTTGCTGCCCTTTCTGTGCTCTTCGAACTGGTTTGCCTGGAGAGGCCCCTTCCTGAGCTCCCTGAGGATCTTCAGCCTGAGGTCAGAGTTCTCGGACATGAATTTTCTTGCACTTACCATGTGTGATCTCCAGGAACCTTCCAGCGATTCGGGATACCTTGACATCAGCGACTTGAAGATCGGATAGTCCTCCGACATTACGATTGCTGCAATGGGAGTCCAGTGAAGGAATATTTTCCTGTCGTTCCAGAGAAGGTTCTCTAAGTCAGAAAGGCGAAAACTCCCGATTCGGCTCCAGAGCGAGATGACATGAGAAGGTGCAATGACAGTAACAGGGTCCCACTGCACATAGGCAAGTTTCCGGACAGTTGAGAGTATTCTTTCTTTGTCCGCAACAGCCTTTCCGTTTCCATTGAGCAGCTGTTTCCTGACAACGAGCTTTCTCAGGTCTTCAAGGGATACGTTTATCTTGTTTCTGTTCAAGGAGGCTACCTCTACTGTGTGATAAAACAGCACGAACATCCCGGAGGGCCTGCAGGTCACGCCCCAGGCTGATCCAGCCGGTAAATTCGGATCTGTGTTGTCACTTAACAGCCGCATTGAATTTAAAGGTTCATAATGCAGCTGGAACCGGCTGGATTCATTGTCCTTCCCGATCACGCGGGGAAAGAAACACACAGTTCCGAAGCAAAAAGTGCATGCCTGAGTCAAGTATTATCAACTTAACTCTCTTTTCTGGATTATGAAGACACCAGAGGAGGCTTACAACATAAGGATTGCTTCAGATCTTTGTGTAAACGGAAACCACGTATATTTCTCGGAGAACTGGATAGAAAAGGACGAGTATGCATCATCGGTCTACAGGTACAATGGTTCAGAAACTGAAAGGGTTACATTCGGGAACCATGAAAAGAAGCCCGCCTTCCATGACGGCTCGCTGTACTACATTTCATATGACAAGGAAAAACAGCGGATAATGCGAATGGACAACCTGAAGGAACCCAGGGAGATATATTCCAACAAGTCAATATCGGATTTCATTTTCTACGGCGGAGACATTCTGGCAATCACGGCAGATCCTTTTGATGAGAAGGAACCGTTTGCAACAGACAGGATCAAGTACAGGTTCAACGGCCGTGGTCTTCTAAGGAAGAAGAACAAGCTGGTAAGGATAGGAAAGGAAACACAGGTACTTGTTGAGGGCGATTTCGATGTCAATGATGTCAGAACAAACGGAAGTCGCGTGATATTCTCTGCATCCCTGGAAGACGACGACTACGCAATGCAGGACATTTACGACCTCGACGTGGAAAAGAAGGAATACAGGAAAATAACTGACGGGAAGGGAACGGTCAGTTCAATCTGCCTTACCGGTGACGGGACTGTGGCTTACGTGGGGCACAGGAACGGCCTCTCACCCTGGGCAAGCGAATACCTCATTTTCCCGGAAAAGAAGGTTGAGGTGAAGGTCGGCAGGACAGCGTCAAGCAGCGTGGGCTCAGACATGTTTGTCAGCGGGGAGGATGCCCTTGTCCATGACGGCGGCAGTTATTACATGATTGGACAGGACGGCGGAGTCAGCTCAATATATTCATATGACGGGTCAGAAGTGAGAAGAGTGACGCCGGACAGGGTTGCAGTGAGGGAATTTGACATCAGCTCAGGTAAATTCGCTTACGCCTATTCGACACCGGAAAAGCCTTCTGTCCTCAGTTTCGGCAGTGAGTTTGACCTCAATCCGGAAGTTCACGGCAGGATTCCGGAGAGAATTGAGGTCGATGGAAAGGAGGCATGGTTCATGCTTTCCGGAAAGGATAATCCGACAGTTCTTGCAGTGCATGGGGGCCCTCATACTGCATATGGTTATGCATACTTCATAGAGTTCAACTATCTCGCAGATAACGGTTTCAACATTCTCTTCGGAAACCCGAGAGGCAGTGACGGTTACGGGGACGATTTTGCAAAGGCGTGCGTGGGAGACTGGGGAGGCGGAGATTTTGAAGACCTGCTGAAATTCATGGATGAGGCAAGGGAGAAATTCTCAATAGGAGAGAACTTTGCGATCACAGGAGGCTCATACGGCGGTTTCATGACAAACGCGGCAATAACAAAGACGGACAGGTTCAGGTGCGGCATTTCGGAGAGATCTGTGTCCAACCTATTCAGCATGTGCGGAACAAGCGACATAGGGTTCTGGTTCAACGCAATAGAATCTTCTGTCCAGGACCCGTGGAGTGAAGAGGGAATGGCAAGGCTCAACGAGATGTCCCCCGTTACACACGCCAAGAAAGCGAAGACACCGACCATGTTCATCCATGGCGAAGAGGACTACAGATGCCCCATAGAGCAGTCAGAGCAGATGTACACGGCGTTGAGGATGAACGGGGTGGATTCAGTGCTTGTGAGGTATCCGGGAGACTCACACGAGCATGCCAGAAGAGGCGTGCCAAAGAATATGAGGGACAGGCTTCAGAGAAAACTGGACTGGTTCAGGAAATACTGCGGACAGTAGATTCCTGCTCCGGACATTTGATCCAACCGCAACGGAAACAAAAGTTATATTGCATGCAGAAATATGATATCGAAATCGATATCGGTTTCGATAGAAGTGATATAAAATGAAGCGAGGAAGGGGCCCTTGGGGCTATGGCGGAGACCCGTATTCAGAGAGGTGGATGGACCCGGAGAGGATGTTCAGGAGGCATGGAGGCCTGCGGTATTACGTTCTTTGGCTTCTCTCAAAGAAACCAATGAACGGGTCTGAGATAATGGGTGAGATAACAAGGCAGACTATCGGCTTCTGGAAACCCAGCCCCGGATCAATATACCCGTTGCTTTCGGCACTGGAGGGAGAGGGTCTGGCCACAAAGGGAGACGATGGAAGATTCGTGCTGACAGACGACGGAAGGGAAACAATAGGAATACCGAAGGAAGGGGAAACAGCCTCAGAAACAGGTTCATATGACATTGAAAGAGTCATGACAGAGCTTGAGAGCTATGCCACATACCTGTCGGAAATAGACTTCAGGGCGGCAGGATACTCCGAAAGGCTCAGAAAGATAATACAGACACTTGAATCCGTGGAAAAGAAAGCAAGTTAAGACAGGATACATCGGCGTATCCTGTTTTCATCCAAGCTAAAAAGCCTGTTTCAGGGCATTTTCCAGCGGCCGCACAGTTTAGGTCACATCATTTATTACAACGGTTGCGTAGTACCAATTGTAAGATGCAGGGAGAGAGGATAATCGCGTCAGGAGTGGTTGAACATGATACCGGCCAGGGAGAGGAAGGACAGCAACGTTACTTTCAGGATTCCACAGCCTGCAGGCCGGGAAAACTATTCTGTGCACGAGATCATAAAGGATTTTGAAAAGAAGCTCGATCTCCTCAAGACCAACCTTATGCTGAACCCGTCTGTCAGTACAGAACTGGTTATGAGGGTAATCAGCATCTCCAACAGCTACCACGAGAAGGGAAGGTCCAGGAGCCCTGACTACAGGCCGGAAAAAGAAGCTCTTGTCACAATTGTTTCATTTGATGAGGAAAGGAAATCAGCCAGGAAGAAGATAGTCCTGGAAAATATTATCTGATCGATCAGCGGCCCGTTGTTTCAGCCTGCATCTCTCCAGTTGACCTGTATTCTTTTCCGGACAGGTACACCATGCACATCAGCAGTGCAATCAGCGGAAGCAGAAGAAGAAAAGTGTACCTGAATCCAACACTCTGTATTGCCAGCCCTCCAATGACGGTACTGGCAACAGACACCAACATCATTGTTGAGAAGAAGTAACTGTTTGCCGCGTTCCGGTTTTCCGGACTGTAAGACCTGCTTATGAAGAGAAGGGATACAGGAAAACTCAGGCCGTGTGGTATTCCGAGCAGTGCTAATGAGAAGGCGAACATGATCTCGGAAGATGAGAAGTACATTACCACCAGGCCAGCCATTGTGAGGGCCATTGTCAGTGCAACAATGGACCACAGGCTGTCAGACGGCCTCTTCACTGACAAGGCAAGCCTTGAAATGAATGATGTTGCAAAGAAGAGGGCATAGAGCAGTGTTACAGTTGAGTAGGAAACATTTAGATCTGTGTGTGCATAAATTCCCGCAAATACTGTGATCAGCAGGAACGGGATTGCATAGGAGAGGTTGAGGTACACGGCTGTCTTGAATCCCGGATGCGGGTGGAAAGATCCTCTTTCCCTCACGGTGGAATCATCGGGGAACCTGATGAAAGGCGCAAGGGCGGATGCCACTATCCCGAAGGGCACGAAAAACAGGAAAGCATACTTCAGCGGGAAGATGCTAAGTATGTACGTTTCAAACACAGGCCCTAGAATGAGGCTGATGCTCAGTGACGTTGCATAGAGCGAAATTGCCCTTTCCCTGACTTGCCTGTTTCTGAAAAGGCCTGCAGATGTCATCATGTTCGGCATCATGAATCCAAGCACTGCACCTGAAAGGGACGTAAGAAGCCACAGGGAGGCAGACGACGAGAAATAGAAAGAGAAGAGAATTATCGTGTAAGAAAAGGTGGATGCCATGAATGCGACCCGCCTCTGCTTTGATCTCAGGACAGAATTGATGAAAGTTGTGGTCAGGAATGTGGAGAGGCCGAACAGTGCAGAGAGTATGCCCACGTTGAATTTGGAATACAGGAAATTGTAGTGTGCGAGAAGGGGTACAGTTGTCTGGATCATGTTGTTGCTCCCCCTGACCGCAATAGCCGTTGTGAGCAGGATCAGTATTGTTAGCGCAACAGACCTGAAATCAGTTCCCTCTGACTCGCCCACCGACAACTGTTCCTAACCTCAGCCCACAGATCAGAAGGTTATGACCTGGTATCCTTCGTTGACGAAGTGTGAAACCCTCTCCCCTGCCGGAAGGAGCTTGACACCGAGATCTGTGAGCTGCTGCTCCACGCCGCTGTTCTTTGCTATGAATACGCACGCTGAATCCACCGCACCCGCGGCATTCAGTGACTTGAAGTGTTCCAGCACCGGCCCTGTGAGCTTTGCAAGATACTTCTCGCTGGGGCCGAAGAACATCACCTTAAGGTCTTCATATCTCTTCGCCTCTACAGACCTTGCTGCCATCGTTATGCCGGCATTTGCCTTTTCCTGGGCTTCTTCTCCGCTTGTAATAAGAAATAGTACTTTTGCCATGCACCGGGATTGCGGCATCTAAGTAAACCTTTTTCGGAGCTGAATACCGGAGTGTGCTTCAATCTGCATGGAAATCCGGCGAGACAAGGGGTTTAACGCAGGCCGAAGAACACGCGGATATCCGGGGCCTGCTTGAATAACAGGAAAGACTTCGAAGTTGAAGGCACTTTAGATCCTGCAGTATTCCTGCTGCCTCTGTTGATTACTTATGTTCCGGGTTAAGGAAGATCAAAATCGGTGAAAACAAACCCGTCCCTTTCAACAGTGGCGCCTTCCTTAACGTGTATTTCACCGTTCCTGTAAATCGGCGCCGCATAGACAAAGGTATGAAACTCGCCATTCTCGCCGCACGGATCAACTCCATCCGGCAGCGCGGAAAGCAGGCCGTAATCATAATCCATTCCCGCAAGACTCCTGGATACTTTGCGCGGGTCCAGGCAGACTATTTTTGCCCTGATGCCTGATGATATGATCTCCTCTGCCAGCTTGGAGGTACTTCTTCCCCATATTGGAAACAAGGGCTCAATGCCGCTTGCCCTCATCCTTTCCTCCCTGTATTTCCTGACATCCTCTAGATACAGGTCCCCGTAGGCGACATAATCCGTGCCGGCAGTACGCAGGCGCTCAATTGCCTCTTCCATGAGGCTCTCGTAAAATTCATTTGTGCATCTGGCGGGAATCTCCACTCTTGTCAACGGCAATCCAAGCTCTTCTGCCTGCCTGTCAAGAAGCCTTTCCCTTATGCCGTGCATTGACACCCGCCCGTATTCGGAGGTGACAGTGGTGATCAACCCTGTCACGTCATAATTGCCGGACCTCAGAATCTCCATTAGTGCAAAGCAGGAATCTTTGCCCGAACTCCAGGAAATGACAACCTTTGGCCTGGATTCCCTGTAATGCTCAGTGCTGGACATGTCTGAATGCTTATCATGATACCCGTAATAAGTGTGTGCAGGCCGGAAAAGTCAGCGGTCTTCATTTGCCCTTGCAGAGGAAAAATATACTTTCATGCAGTCTGATCAGACATGGCAGGAAGGGATTACAGGAACATAACCAGTTCCAGGAGCGGAAAGGTTACAACAATTACAATAAACAGGCCTGAAAAATACAACGCCTGCAACTCGTCCACGGTGTCTGAAATTTGCCATGCTCTTATGGAAGCGTGGGCAGACAGTGAGACAGGAGTCGTTGTCTTTACGGGAGCAGGGAATAAAGCATTCTGCACAGGCGGTGACCAGGAAACAAGGGGCACCTCAGGCTATGAGAAGGGATCAGGATCAGATGATCCTGTTTCCAGGATACCGCTTGAAGAGGGATGGCAGTTCGTCACATTTCTCATAAGGCACATCCCGAAACCCGTGATCGCTAGAGTGAACGGTTATGCAATTGGGGGAGGGCACGTCTGGCAGGCCAACTGCGACCTGAGCATAGCTTCTGAGAGTGCCATCCTGGGACAGGCAGGCCCGCGTGTTGGAAGCTTTGACCCCGGATTTGGCACAGGCGAACTGTCAAGAATAACAGGGTTGAGAAGGGCAAAGGAGATCTGGTATCTCACGAGGCGTTACAGTGCATCCGAAGCCAGGGAACTGGGGCTTGTGAATTTCGTGGTTCCTGATGAAAGGCTTGATGAAGAAGTGGACAGAGTCTGCAGCGAACTGCTGGAGAAAAGCCCGACTGCACTCAAGATGCTGAAATATTCATTCCTTGCAGATTCAGAGGGGCTGTCAGGAATCACTGAACTTGGAGTTGGAGGGCTGTCCCTCTACTATGGGACAAAGGAATCCGAAGAGGGAAGAAATGCTTTCATGGAAAGGAGAAAACCAGACTTCTGGAAGTATTATGAACAATCGGGGGATTGAGATTCATGCATCTTGAGGACATCAGGAATACAGGAGTTGTAGGTTCAGGAGTAATGGGCCATGGCATAGCCCTTTCACTTGCCAGGGCTGGCTACCCTGTCGTCATGACTGACATCAAGGATGAGTTCCTGAAAAAGGCCATGGAATCTATCTCAAGCGGGCGCTTTGGGCTACAGAGACAGGTTGACAAAGGTTCCATCAGCGCAGAGGAAATGAATACAATTCTTTCCAGGATAACGGTATCAACTGAACTCTCAGATCTGAAGGACTGCGATCTGGTAATAGAGGCAGCCCCGGAAGACAGAAAGATCAAGGGCGACATATTTTCCAGGCTCGATTCCATATGTCCTGAGAATACTGTTTTCGCATCCAACACTTCCGGCATAATGATCAGTGATCTCGCATCATTCACAAAGAGGGGGGACAGGTTTGCCGGCATGCACTGGTTTAATCCGCCACAGGTCATGAAGCTTGTTGAAGTGGTAAGGGGCCCTGAGACATCTGACGACACAATCGATGTGATAATCGGGATCTCAGAAAAACTGTCAAAGACCGCCATTGTTGTGAACGACGGTCCGGGCTTCTTCACAACAAGGTTCATAGACACATGGCTGATGGAAGCATACAGGATATTCGAGCAGGGGCTTGCAGGCATCAGGGAAATAGACCGGATGACAAAGCTGGCATTCGGTTTTCCAATGGGTCCGTTTGAACTTTCAGATCTCATTGGCCTTGATACCATGCTGCACGTAGCTGATTATATGTTTGAGGAGACAAAGAACCCTGCTTACTCAGCGCCTGTCATTTTGAAGAAGCTTGTCCTCGCAGGATACAGGGGCACAAAACCGGGCAGCAAGGGCGGCTGGTATGAGTATTACGGCCTTAGCAAAGAAGGAGACAAATAATTCCGGGCGGCAGGAAAAATACTAAGTGCTTGCTTTCATGCATTCAGTACGTTCAGTAAATGCCAACAAAACGCAGGAGTGAGTGAAACTGTCTGAGAAGAAATCGGAACCGACAAGGAAACAGCTGGAATTCATCGACAGGCTCAGGTCAGCCTCCGATGCAAGGGAGAATAAGTTCCAGGAAGTCATAAAATCCCTTGGAAAGGGAGACGTCAGCGAACTTGACATGAATGAGGCATCAAAGGTCATTGACGCTCTCAAGAAGATAGTGGTTGAAGGAGAGGCCGGAAGCCCTTCAGGGCCAACCCGTAAACAGCTTTCATTTCTCCAGAACCTTCAGGATACGGAGGAAAGGATCAGTGCAACTGCAAAATTCCTCAAGAAGAACTCAAAGGACAGCCTGCGCTCACTGTCAGTGCAGGAGGCTTCAGAACTCATCGACTCTCTCGCGAAGTTGAAGAGCGGGCAGAGAATAGACACATCCGGAAACCCGGCCACAGAGAAGCAGCTCATGTTCATAAGGAGGCTTCAGAACTCGGAGGACATGATGAAAGTTTACAAGTCACTCATGAAAAAATTCGGGAAGGACAGCCTTGCTGACATAACCAAGGGAGAGGCGTCCGAACTTATAGAGAAGATGAAGGAAAAGGAATAGTCAATTGCTGTAACTCCCGGCAGACTCAGTTTTTTAAGCCTTTGCCGGAAGGAGTGGTGCAATCCTGTACCATAATCTTAATAGACCATGATTGCAAACGGGAGACTATGGTAGCTCATGCCGCACTGGCAATACTGGCAATAATTGCGGTAGCCGGGATGGGGACTGCTGCAGCCACTGGAGCATTCAGCACGGCCTCATCCGGAAACTTCGACCTGGGGACACTCGTTCCGAACCAGGCCGGAAATGCAACCGCAACAACTACCGTGCACGTAACAAATACCACGTACTATAAGTTCGAGATGGAAAAGGAGGACAGAATCGGAAGCGCATTCTCTGTATTCTCCGTATCAGTTACTGTGAACGGGCACACATACAACCTGACAGGAGACCACAATGACTCAAGAATACTCCTGAACGCAGGAACCTACACATTCACGGTACATCTGGAATACAAGGTGCGAGGAATGGTGCACAGCGCAAATGAGAGCAACGTTGCTTTCCTGTATCTGCATCCAACAGGCAACGACACACAGGACGGATCCGCGGGATATGTTGCCGCTGACAGCACTGACAGCGGATCGCACAACGGTTCCAGCAGGATAGTTCTCGCATCCCTCACCTTCCAGGTTCAGGGAAATGCAGGAAACCCCAACGACAACGGCAGCTCTGACTCAAACAATAAAGACAGCATTCTGGTAACTTCAGCCTGAAATTGCTTTATTTCTGCTGATTTCCGGAATTCTTCATATTTTTTCTATATTTTTCGACAACTTTTATATCTGCCAGTGAACTGATTATATTGGCTGAAGATGGCTGATGCAGGTTTTGAAACCGCTGACTTCAGAAACAGGACTGTTGCCAGGAAAGATCCTGTTCAGGCCGTGCTGGAAACTTACAGAAAAGCCTTCGCAATTCTGGCAGTAGCCGGCGTGTTTGGTACATACTACGTGATTATTTCTCCTGTCTTCAGCTATGGCATACTTTCATTCTTCTTCGGGCAGGAAGCGTTTCTTCCATCCAACCCGTCAGGAATACTTTCCTACGGGATAACTGTCTTCCTGGCTGCCGCATCTTTGTGCTCTGCATCTGCATTTCTGATAATCAGCAGTGTTTTCCGCAGGGATATCTTCAGCGGAATGTACAGAAAAACAATCCGGATTTCCACGGTTCTTCTTGCTGTGCCGTTTATCGAGACAGGGATTATGGCCTTTGTCTCACTGTTCCTCAGTTACAGCCCGGGAGGGTCGAACACAACCGGGCCGACACTGGCATTCAATCCTTCAAATCCTCTGGAAAGCCTTGCCTATATCGGCGCTGTCGCATTTCTCGCCACCTATGCAGTCTCAATTTTCTCCGGAATAGTCATTGGCATCTTCTACGGGTTTGCCGGTTCCGCCCGAATGCTGAGGAGAGCTGAGTTTGCCATTCTTTCCTTCTTTGTTTTTGTCGGCATATTCTACTTTCCTTTCCTGATTTTGGCGGGAATATTCGGGTTCTATGCCACGCTTCCAGTCAGTTCTGTTGTGAGGGAACTGGTTGCAAATGAATATGGGATACTTGTGCGGGTCATCAGTAAATATGCCGCTGAAAGGAAAACATACTTCTACACTCTCTCTGCCGGAATTGCATTAGCAGTTGCAACACTCCCGGTTCTCCTCGACCTCAGGCACGTCGGCAGCGGATTTCTTTCGTATTACACATACGCTTTTCCGGAATGGATTGCAATGACCGCAGCATTTGGGGCGTTTGCAGGAGCTTCCCTTATTACAATGAGCGCTCTGGTACTTGCGGGGCGTGCAAAGCTCGGGCTTGCATTAGCTCTCGCCGCCGGTTTGTCCCTGGTTGGCGCCCAGGTATATCTGCAGGGGTATTTCCTGCCCCGTGTCAGTTTTCAGAATTTCTCCTTTCACATAATGAGTGGATTCCTTTTCCCGGTGTATTATCTGGGCATCTTCTCAGGAATTGCAGTTGCGGTTGGCAAGTACGGCGGACTGAAGAACATGGGAAAGACACCTCCGTGATCCTCAATTGCAGTGTCAGAAATTCTCTTTTCCTTTTTTAGGATAATATGTTTTGAACCTCCTGGGAGTAATATTACATGTACTGCAGGATGTGATAGATACGGGCCACCGTTCGGGAATCAACACGGAATACAGCGATTTTGACACGTTCCTCGAGCGCGGGCCAGGTTCAGCCGGAATAATGAGAAGGCAGGGCGGCCTGCGCTACTATATCCTGGCAATACTTTCACGAAGCAGAATGAACGGGTCAGAAATAATCTCTGAGATCCAGGCCAGAACCATGGGTATGTGGAGGCCGAGCCCCGGATCAGTATATCCCATGCTGTCAAGGCTCGAGAACGAAAGCCTCGTATTCAGGGAAACAGACGGGCGGTACTCAATAACAG
>JBJKSW010000041.1:0-4313 GCA_046703525.1 Thermoplasmataceae archaeon | reverse complement strand
GGAACGTGCTTCTGCTCTCCCCTACTGGAAGCGGAAAGACAGAGGCCGCCGTGCTTCCGATATTCACCAGGATTCTCAGGGAGAACCCAGAGAAGGTTTCTGCACTTTACATAACTCCCCTGAGGGCGCTGAACAGGGACATGCTGGCACGCCTCATGGAGTATTCAAAGGAAATGGGCCTTTCTGTCCAGGTCAGGCACAGTGACATAACGCAGAGCCAGAGAAGGCTCATTGTCACGAAACCGCCCGATCTGCTGATCACCACGCCTGAATCGCTTCAGATTATGCTCAATGGAAAGCGCCTCAGGCAGATAATTTCCAACGTGAAATACGTTGTTGTGGATGAGGTACACGAACTCGCCCAGAATGAAAGGGGGACGCAGTTTTCAGTGGCCCTGGAAAGGCTGAAAAACCTTGCAGGCAAACTCCAGATAATAGGGCTTACCGCAACCGTGGGTAACCCGGAGGAGCTCGGGCAGTTCATATCTCCTGACAGTGAAATAGACATCGTGAAAACCTCGCTACAGAAGAAACTGCGAATCCAGCCGGTGATAGCGGAGAAGGCCGAGCCTAAAATAGCGGAGAAGATGGGCTGTGATGCCCAGTATGCAGGAACAATCAAGAAAATGTGGGAACTGGTGTCGACACACAGCGGCACACTCATATTTGTCAATACCAGAAGTTCCGCCGAGGATCTTGCTTTCAGGTTCAGGATGTGGCTGGGGGAGGTACCTATCCTGGTGCACCACGGTTCACTTTCCAAGGAGACGAGAGAAACCGCCGAACAGGCTTTCAAGGCAGGCGAGGTGAAGGCGCTGATATGCACTTCTTCCCTTGAGCTCGGCATAGACATAGGCAGCGCAGACCTCGTGATACAGCTCAACTCGCCGAGGCAGGTGAACAAGATGATCCAGAGGGTCGGGAGATCGGGTCACTGGATTGAGAAAGTATCGCATGGGAGCATAATCTGCAACGACGTTATCGAGCTTGAGGAGGCGCTTGCAATATCACAGCTCGCCTCCGGATCTGATGCAGAGAAAATAAACATCAAGAAAGGATCCATGGCAACGGCAGCGAACCAGGTAATGCTGATGCTGTATTTCACAAGGCGTGAAATGGCCGAGGACCTTTATGGAACCATAAAGAGGGCATACCCTTTCAGGGATATGGAACGCGAGGAATTCGATGATTTGGTGAGGTTTCTCGGCGACACCAGGAAAGTCTACATTGAGGATTCTGACATCGGCAAGCGGTCGGGGGTACTCAGATACTACCTGGAAAACATTTCCATGATACCCAGCGAGAAGACCTACAGGGTCATAGACATCGTGAACAGGAAATTCATCGGAACGCTGGATGAGAGATACGTGCTCAGCGAACTTGAGCCCGGTTCATATTTTGTGATGAAGGGCTCAACCTGGAGGGCAACCAGGATGGAGGATGAGAAGATCCTTGTGGAACCGTTCAGCACAACTGCAATAGCGCCTAAATGGACGGGTGAGGACATACCGGTCCTCAGGGAAGTTGTGGAACGGGTCTCGATCAACAGGAAAAGGAAGTATCTGGAATACCTGGATGACCCGAACTCGCGGCAGGTCCTGGAGGACTGGTGGGAAAACGAGCTGGGTTTGAGGGACAGGGTGTCGATACAGAGCAGGGGAGGGGAAGTCATAATACAGATCCTCCTGGGCACAAAAGGCAATTTTGCCTTCGCAGAGATACTTTCAAGCATGATCGCATCGGTAACCGGCGAAAGCGTTGAAATGGATTATTCCCCTTATCATGTTTATTTGAGGACTTCCAGGAACTTTTCTCCCGATGACATCAACAGCATCATGCTTGAAATGGACCCGGACAATCTGAAGGACTACGTCCTGGGTTCTGCGAGAAGGTCCAGGTTCTTCAATGGTGTCTTCCTTTATGAAGCAAGAAAATTCGGCATTATATCCAATGATTCTGAAATAGGCAGGGTGAGATTCGAGAAGATCGTGGATTCCTACCGTGATACCATCCTTTACAGGGATTCCATTAGGAAACTCATTTCAGACTACATGGACATAGATTCGCTGGCAGAGTTCCTGCGCGGGCTGAGGAATGGAAAGGTCAGGTATTCGGGCAGCAGGGAAATATCAAGTTCTTCCAACATATTCATGCAGCATTACTCGGAGAGAATTGCACCGCTGATCCCGACGAAGGCCATCCTGGATGCGATCAGGAACAGGCTACTGAACGAAAGGACGATTCTCTACTGCACGAGGTGCGGGCATGTAAGGACGATGAGGGTGAAGGAAGTGGATTCCATAAAGTGCCCCAGGTGTTCCAGCTACCTTGTCGCTTCGCTCTCCTCCTTTGAAAACGAAAGGCTCAGGGAATACCTGAAGCACCCTGAAAAACACAGGGATTTCGGCAGAAGGCTCATCAAGAACGCACACGAGGTGAAGGAGAGGGGCATGGAAGCACTTATGGCGCTTTCTGCGAGAGGCATAGGCTCTGAAACGGCATCAAGGCTTCTCCAGGTCTCCTACATGAACGAGGACGATTTCATCAGAGCTGTCCTGAATGCGGAAATTGAATTTGCAAAGAGCAGAAGGTTCTGGGACTGAAACAAGTGCAGGTCATGAAAAACACGATTACTGGAAAGTGCTCAGTCGGCCCGGAAAACGAAAAAACTTTTTTAGATAATTTCTTACACCATACAATGACACAAAAGTCCGACAGGCTTTTGAGCATTTTTGACAAATACCGGGAAAAGAACCGCGAGGTCCCGATACTGGTGGAGGGCAAGCGTGATGTCTCTTCATTGCGCAGGCTCGATTTCCAGGGCGAATTGATCAGCCTGAATTCCGGCCACAGCCTGCTTGGAAAAGTTGAGCTCATGTCTGATAAATACAGCGAGGTCATAATACTGACAGACTTCGACCAGAAGGGCGTGTTTCTCAAGAAGCGCATAACGTCGTACTTCAAGAGCATGGGCACCGAACCTGACACGTACCTCTGGACATTTGTACTGAGATATCTTCCCGCAAAAACGGTGGAGGAGCTTCCCTGGGCATATGAGAATGCCCTGGAACTGAACCCGAAGATACCCAAAGCAAGATACCAGGGATCACGAAAACCAGATTAAATCCATCATCATAACGGTTCAATGGCTTCAAACATCAAAGTCACATTTCTGGGAACAGGAGGCTCGTGGCCTTCTCCAGGCAGGAGCCTGCCTGCTGTTGCGGTTCAGGTCGACGAGATACTGAACCTTTTCGACTGCGGTGAAGGCACTCAGAAGCAGCTGATGAAAAGCAATCTTTCCTTCATGAAAGTCAAGAACATATTCATCACGCATTACCACGGAGACCATTTCCTTGGCCTCATCGGCCTGATACAGAGCATGTCGTTCAACGGGAGGGAAGACCCCCTGGACATTTACGGGCCGTTCGGATCCATACAGATACTCTCTAATGCAATCTCCGTTGGATATTACACCCTGACATTCAGGATACGGGTGCATGAACTTGAGCCGGGAAAAACGTATGATTTGGACAGGTTTGAGATCCAGACGCTGAAAAATGACCATCCTGTCCCTTGCATCTCTTACATGCTCAGGGAAAAGCCCATGCTAAAGATAGACGGGGACAAAGCTGCTGCACTTGGAATACCTTCAAAAAAGCTGGAAATTCTCAGGAAAGAGGGCTCGATTGCCCATGGCGGCAGAATTGTGAAGCTCGAGGAAGTCCTTAAGGGGGCGAGGCCCGGAAGGAAGATCGTTTATACAGGAGATACGAGGCCCATGGATACGATGGCCGAATTCGCTTCGGGCGCAGACGTGTTCATACACGATACTTCCACCGATTCATCCTTTGAGCCCACCGTGAACCAGTACGGCCACTGCAGTTCCAGGCAGGCCGCGGAGATAGCAAAGGAAGCCGGCGTCAAGAGATTTTACCTTTACCACTACAGCCCAAAAATAGACAACCCGGAAGTGCTGCTGAAAGAGGCAAAGGAAATTTTCAGTGAGACTTACCTCAGCAGGGAGTTGCTTGAGGTAGAGGTGAAGGCTTCCAAGGAAATAATCCCTGTCTGATTTCCTATTTTCCCAGAGAGATTCCCCTGCTGTTCTGGTAATTTCCCGATCTCTCTGAATATGGTTTTTCCGCAGCGGATTCAAGGCGAATGAAAACGATCTGGGCTATTCTGTCACCGGCTTTCACAGAGATTTCATCGGGAGACGAATTATAGAAAGTCAGGGTGAGGTTGCCCCTGAACCCTGCATCCACAAGGCCAAAAGAGCCAAGCACCCCCTTTCTCGCGTATGAGGAACT
>JBJKSW010000040.1:0-34935 GCA_046703525.1 Thermoplasmataceae archaeon | reverse complement strand
ATGCTCCTGATCCATTCATCCCTTCCGACTTTCTTAATCCATGGTTGAATTTCTTGTAGCAAATGCATGAGTTCGTCCAGATCTTTCTGCCTGATTGCTTCTTCCAGACTCTTTCTTATCGTGGAAGCGATATCCACTTTTTTCTCCCTCGCTTCGTTCAAGAGCTTCTTGTTGACCTTGGCCGATACTGTAACTTTTTCCACCATGTGTTATATAATATGTTGGAGTACTTAAGAGTAATCAAATATTTGACTACAAAATGTACCTACCAATATGACCTGATCATAAGTAATCAGGTTTGTTAACACCTAGTTCTTTGCGCATGTAACAAACTTAAAAGTGAAATTCTCGATCTTCAGGTTCACGTTTTGATGTGAAATATATTTTTTTAATGTTAAGTAAAGTACATTTTTACTAATCCTTCTCTTAGCTTCGGTTTCTTTTGAATTTCCTATATGCTCTTACATGTGAGAGAAATACTATGTTCAGTACTATTGCCGTGAAGATCATCATGCTTGATCTTTCCCTGTATTCAAGACTGCCAGAAGCAGAATCAGTATAGAGTTCAAGGGCAGGTAATGAAATGAAATTCAGTGACCCGTTAAAGGACCTTCCAGACATAGATCACGGCTAAAGGAATACAATGGCAGATTTTCCTGCAGAATCAGCGATCTTGCGGATGTTAAGGGGGCAATTCTATTCGGATCGGTTGCGAAAGGGTTCTACAAAGAAAACAGCAGCATAGACATGATGATAATGGCAGATAACAGGGAATAATGAAAAGTGATGCCATATTTCTCATGAATGAAAGGATCCACTCTTAGCTCAATCCGCTGTTTCCATTCAGTAGAATACATGAATATTTTTCTGTTAATTATCAGCTAAACCATATATATTGGGTGCAATTGAATATCATGAAGATGATCTAGAATGATCTCATCTCAGAAGAGGAAGTTTGAGTACATCATGGTTGCTGTTGCTGTTCTTGCTGTACTGACGCCAACATCGTATTTTCTTGTAACAGATCACCATACAACCACGGTCACTGTCAAGGGTGGTTTTTCCACTCTGACGTTCTCACACAACTTGACCAGCAGATATCCGTATTCAACAAACGCAACCGCAGATGCGGTGTACTCAAACGTAACTTCGGTAGCGTAAAGCAACAACGGACTGAAATCATTCTTTGGCATTTCGGTGATGTTTGACAGCTACTATATTGGTCCTCCCATGTATGCTTCATCAATGTGTCTAGGATTCAACTTCACTGGAAACTTTAGTTCAACGCCCTCTCCTGTTTCAGTCACAATGAACGTATCGTTTCTTGTCAATGGAATTCCGGATAGAAATTTTCCAACGACCTCTCACACTTCCCAATATACATCATTGGAATCCCAGGAAGCAACATAAACGTTGAATACAACCATAACGCTACTGCGGGATTCCTGAACTGGAACTTCAAGCTCTTGAACCTGACTTCAAATGCCAGTTCAAGATATCATTTTGGATACGGTCCAACCAGGTCGCTTGAGATTTTATCATATTATCCCAAATGGTGGTACCTGTCGAACATAACCATGGATTTCACCTTAACAGTCAATGGACAGCAGTAACCGCTCACTAATTCTTATATGGTGTATATTCTGGATATATATCAAAGTGAGAGAAATCTTAGAACAGGATTATCGAGATTTAACCTCCACTTATTTTGACGCAACAGATTTATAGGTTTAATAGGAAGCCGCCGACGGGTTTCGATCCCGCGACCTCATGCTTACCAAGCACGCACTCTACCAGGCTGAGCTACGGCGGCAAATAGACACAGTGTCTTTCAGGAAATGTCAACGGACTAATTAAATTTCGATCATCTACCCGGGTAAATCACGTGCCTTCCTTCCAGCTGGATGAGTACCTGATCTGTTCATCTGTCAGCCTGTCTATGTTCACGCCAAGGGCCCCTAGCTTGAGTTCAGCGACTTCGGTATCTATTTTATCTGGAACTGAATAAACCCTGTTCTTCAGGTCCGTCCTGTTCTTGACGAGGTATTCCGCAACCAGGGACTGAATTGAAAAACTCATGTCCATGATCTCTACCGGATGGCCCTGCCCGGAAGCAAGGTTGACCAACCTTCCCTCTGAAACGAGATTTATTTCATTCCCATTGTCAAGCTTGTATTTCATGACGTTGTCCCGGACCTGAACCCTCTCTATGGATCTGCTTGTCAGAGATGCAACGTCAAGTTCATTGTCAAAGTGTCCTGAATTAGCTATGACTATTCCTTTCTTTGCAACCTTCATGTCATCATAGCTTGCCACACCCTTCATGCCTGTTGCTGTTACAAGGAAATCAGCCTCAGTGATTGCCTCCCTGAGCCTGTTCACTCGAAAACCATCCATGACTGCCTCGATCGCCTTGACGGGATCCACTTCTGTAACAGTGACGTTTGCACCCATGCCCTTCATTCTCATCGCTATGCCTCTTCCGCAGAACCCGTACCCTGCCACGAGGACGTTCTTTCCCGCTATGACAAGGTTTGTGGAGTACATCAGGCCGTCAAGCGTACTCTGTCCGGTTCCGTACCTGTTGTCAAAATAGTGTTTCATCTTTGCGTCGTTCACGTCAAACATCGGAAACTTCAGCGCACCATCCTTTTCCATGGCCTTCAGCCTGACGACGCCGGTTGTCGTTTCCTCATTTCCCCCGATTATTCCGTCGATAAGGTCCGGCCTTTCCTCATGAATGAGCCTCACGAGGTCTCCCCCGTCATCTATGATAACGTTCGGCTTGAGATCGAGCACTTTGTTCAGGTGTTCGTAATATTCGTCCCTGGTTTCACCTCTCTTCGCGAATACTGGAAGGTTGTGATCCCTGACAAGAGAATCCACAACATCATCGTCCGAGCTCAGCGGGTTGCATGAAGAAAGCTTCAGGTCAGCTCCACCCTCCCTCAACAGCAGTGCAAAGATTCCGGTCTTGGCTTCAACGTGCAGCGCCATACCGATCTTAATCTGCTTTAAGGGCTGTTCCTTGACAAACCTCTCTCTGATTTTTCCCATCACGTCCATGTGCTCTCTTGCCCATTCCAACCTCAAGAATCCTTTTTCAGTCATATTTTCACCTTTATTTTCGCTGGATCAATGCTTATCAGAATGCCATCCCCCAGATTTTCAATTTTAGTCATTACGTCCCTGATCTCAACATCCGGCTTGAAAAGCCTCACTCCAGACTCCGGAAGTATGACATTTCCAATATAAAGGAAGAATTCATCAACAATGCCCTGAGAGACAAACTGTGATATCACTGTTGCACCGCCTTCCACAAGTACCGATCTGATGCCCATTTGTGCGAGCGAATCGACAACACCAGTGATTTCCTGACCTTCATCCAGATACACAAGTTCCGCACCTTCAAGTTTCCTGTCAGTCCTGGAGGTAAAGACAATTGTCCTTGCGGTGGAATCAAGCACATTGCTCTTTTCCGGGATCCTGAGGTCCCTGTCCAGTATAACCCTGAACGGCAGGGCGTCTGAATCAAAGAATGCCCTGTCGACCCTTAGCTTCGGGTTATCTGATATTATTGTGTTTGCACCAACAAGAATGACGTCTGATTCCGATCTGAGGCGATGAACACGCTTCAGGTCCTCGTTGTCTGAGATCCTGGCCCTCTTTCCGGAATTTCCTGATATAATGCCATTGATACTCTGGGCAACATTCACCGTTATTCTGACTCCACTGTGCATGTCGAAATAATTCTCCTGCTTGACATCAAGTAATGTTCAAACAGTTATTAAATGACTTAGGATACAAGGAGGAATGAAAGTAAGCTCCCTCGGTTATCCTCCTGAATTCCTCAAGATATTTGACAACCAGGATTTTGAGCTTTACTCACACCAGGAGGAGGCCGTGAAGGCAATAAGAGGCGGGGAAAGTGTTATCGTTTCCGTCCCTACAGCATCGGGCAAGACACTGATTGCCTACATAGCGATATTCGAGAAATTCCTGAAGAAGCAGAGGTCTGTCTACATGGTACCTTTGAAGGCACTTGCCAGCGAGAAGTTTCAGGAACTGAAGAAACTGAGGGCCCTGGGCCTGAAAGTGTCCCTTGCCATGGGCGACTACGACGAGAGTCCTCAGGTCATAAGAACGTCTGATGTAGTCATATCGACATCAGAAAAACTCGATTCCATGATCAGGCATGACCCATCTATTGTCTATGATATAGGTCTACTGGTTGCTGATGAAGTGCACCTTATTGGAGACCACTCAAGAGGGCCAATAGAGGAGCTTGTTCTCACGACTGTATCGCACATCAATCCTGACACTGCCCTTCTGTGCCTCTCTGCCACCATGACAAATTATGCCGAGATCTCAGATTGGACTAATGCGGTGCCGGTGATAAGTGATTTCAGGCCGGTACCACTCACAAGGGGAATAATATTCAGAAAGAAACTGATACTCGAAGATGAAACGGTCATAGCACTGGAAAAGGGCGATGAACTTCAGACCATCATACTTGACCACGTGGCGAAGGGCGGCCAGCTCCTGGTGTTCGTCAATTCAAGAAAGAGGGCAGAGGACCTTGCCAACACGTATGCAAAGAGAATAGAACTTCCTGAAGCCGCGAGAATGAAAGAGGACACACAGGAAGAAGAGCAGGACATCTATGATTCAATACTTGGTGAGATTGTCCCAAGAGGTTTTGCCTTCCACCATGCGGGCCTGTCAACCAGGCAGAGGAACCAGATAGAATCACTGTTCAGGGAAAGGAAGTTGAAAGTGCTGTTTGCAACGCCAACGCTTGCTGCCGGCGTGAACCTGCCCGCCAGGGTTGTCATCATCAGGGATCTCACAAGGTTCAGCGACGGATATTCCCAGTTCATACCAAACATGGAAGTGAACCAGATGGTGGGAAGGGCTGGAAGGCCAGGATTCGACGTCGAAGGTTATGCATATCTATATGCTGCTACAGAAAAGTCGCTGGAGAGATCGAGGGAAATTCTGCTTAGTGAGCCTGATCCGATAATGTCTGCGCTTGGAACTGAAAATCTTGTCAGAAGAACTGTTCTTGCGCTTGTTGCAATGGGCATATGCAGAAATGAGACTGAGTTATCGGCCTTCTTTTCAAAATCCCTTTATTCCCATCAGAACGGTAATGGATTCTTCGAATCAAGCATACCTTCTGCTGCCGAATTCCTTATGGAAAACGACTTCATAAGAAAGCATGGCGAAGAATACAGGGCAACAGACTTCGGCAAGACGGTCAGTGACCTTTACATAGATCCGCTGAGCGCAGTGATACTGAAGGAGTACCTTTCAAAAAAGTACTCGGAAGATTCAGCCCTTTATTATGTCTGCAGAACTCCTGATGTTGTGCCAATCCAGTACAGGAATTCTGATTATGCAGCTGTTGATGAGTTCCTTTCGGAGATGGAGGAGGAACCGATGACCCAGGAAGACCTAAATGCCGCAAAAACAGCACTGATACTCAAAGAATGGATCAACGAAACACCAATAAGGGCAATAGAGGAAAATTTCTCCATTGGCTATGGGGACATACAGTCGAGGGTAAACACAGCAGACTGGATGTCCTACTCCCTGTCCAGGCTCTCTAAAAGATTTAAGCCTGAAATACATGCATCCCTGGAAAACCTGAACTTCAGGATCAAGGAAGGGGTAAAGGAGGATATAATCACGCTGACGCTCATTCCAAGAATAGGAAGGGTGAGGGCAAGAAGGCTTTACCAGAACGGGTTCAGGAGCGTTTCTGCCGTTGCAGAAGCGGAGCCACCTGCAATTGAGAAGATTTACGGATTTTCCACCAGGCTGGCAACACAGGTTGTAATGCATGCAAGAAGAATCAGAAAATGAGATGAAACTGCACGTTCGTGTGCTCAAACCAGATGCGCAGAATGTGCTTTCAGAACTCAAGAAGAGCGGGCTGATGGACTATGCGTACAAGGCTTTCAATTCAGGAAACTACGTTTTTATACCTGTAAACGGGAAATTCAGCAGAAACGATCTTGAAACTGTGAAGATTGAAGGGAGGAAGAACCCTGAGGGCCGGTATCCTTCAAAACACAGGGGATCGTATGACCTGATAGGTGAAATTGCAGTAATTCACGGCAAGGGCAGAGCCCTCAGGAATGGACTCGCTGAGAATATAATTGCAGAAAAGAGGAACATAAGGTCTGTATACCTTGACGAGGGAATATCAGGAACATCACGTTTGAGAAACCTGAAGCTCATTTCCGGAGAGGAAAACCTTACAACGAGATACAGGGAAAACGGCATCGTTCTGGAAATAGACCTCTCTAAAGCTTATTTTTCCCCGAGGCTGGCTACTGAAAGAATGAGGGTAGCACGAGCTGTAAGAGACGGGGAGAAGATTGTGGACATGTTCGCCGGCGTTGGCCCTTTCTCAATACTTATTGCACGACTCCATGATGCAGACATCACTGCCCTGGACGTGAATGCGGACGCAATAGCACTCATGAAGCGCAATATTGCCATTAACAGACTGAAAGGCAGGATTAATCCTGTTGAAGCTGATGCAGGGGAATACATACGGGGCGTGACGGGTTCAGACCGGATAATAATGAACCTTCCGCACACCGCAAGTTCATTTGTCGGAGACGCATCAGCCGCCCTGAGGACTGGCGGCACAATCCATTATTACGAGATCTGCAGCATAGAACTCATCGAAAAGAGGATGGAGGAATTTGCTGAACACGATCTGAAAGTCACTGGCAAGCGTGAAGTGCACGGCTACTCAAAAAATGACAGGATGTATGCCCTGGACCTGACAAAGATACTCTAAATATCTGATTTTGATAACTGTTTGTACATGTCCATAAGCAACAGGATTGGTGATATTGCCTCGGGAGTATATGAGAAACTGCTCCTGGAAGAGATCAACAAGAGGCCCAAGCCTGTACACGTCGGAATAATCACTGACGGAAACAGGAGATTCGCTAAACAATCCGGCATGACACCAAACGACGGGCATGTGAGGGGCAAGGACAAGATTGAAGAAGTCCTGCAGTGGTGTCTTGACCTGGGAATCAAGATTGTCACCGTGTATGGTTTTTCAACAGAGAATTTCAACAGAAACAAGAAAGAAGTGGAATTTCTGTTCAGGCTCATAGACAACTCGCTCAGAGACCTCATGAAGGACGAACGTGTCAGGAAGAATGGAATAAAAGTGAAGGTGATTGGTGAGTTAAACCTGCTTCCTGACTTCCTCAAGGAAACAATAAAAGAAACTGAGAATTTCACATCGAGCTTCAACAACTTCCGGCTCAACCTTGCTGTCGGTTATGGAGGAAGGGAAGAGATCATCCATGGCATCAAGAGGCTTGTGCAGGACGTGATGGAAAAGAAGATGGAGATTTCAGACATAACGGAGGAAAGTTTCCGAAACTACCTATATGATTCCTCTCTTCCAGATCCTGATCTCATTCTTCGTACCAGCGGTGAAGAAAGGGTCTCAAATTTCCTCCTCTGGCAGTCGGCATATTCTGAACTATATTTCTCTGACGTCAACTGGCCAGGCTTCAGGAAAATTGATTTCCTGAGGGCAATATATTCATACCAGTCCAGAGTCAGAAGGTACGGGAGCTGAATTGTATCTTGGCCTGGATGACACGGATGGACCAGACGGCATGTGCACGACCTTTCTGATGACGAAAGTGCTTGAGGAATATCCAGAACTGTTTTCAGACTTCCCGAGGCTTGTCAGGCTCAATCCAAATATACCATACAGGACAAGAGGAAACGGTGCTCTTGCACTTGAGACTGCCGGAAAATATTCGAAAGTGAAGAAGATAGGTTACATTCATGACAATGAGGTGACAACTTCTGCCGGCAACTCTGAAGGAATAATAGATGAAGAAATGGAAGTTGGCATATGGAAACTTGTGAAGAAGTATTCAGCAAGCGGAGACCATACAAATCCGGGCCTTGTCATTGCATCAGGCCGTGATGACGGTTCGTTTTACAGGGAGGCAGTTAATCATGAGATACCTCTTGAATACGCAATTTCCACTCTCAAGCATATAGGCGCAAGAGTCCGTACGGCTGGAAACGGACGGGGCATAGTGGGCGCATACTCAGCCATTTCATGGCCGGCTGAAAAGGTCACATACGAAGTGCTTGGCTACAGGTTCCCGAATCCGGAACCACTGCCCAGGAAAGTCATGCATGAGGCAGCATCCTATGCCGAGGCATTTGACTTCACCTTCAACAGCATGGACTACAGGAATTCCCATCCCAGCATTTTTCCCAATCCCAGAACTCCCATCATATTTGGGATAAGAGGCACTGATCCGGTGAAACTTCTTGATCTGGCAGTGGACATCAATGAAAGGTTCGGGACTGGAGCGGAAAGGATCGTCACTTTCAGGACAAACCAGGGTACTGATGACCATATAAGCGAACTTGCAGGAACCCCTGTGGAACTTTCGTCTTACAGGGTAAGGGGCAGGATACAGAAGAAGCCGCATGTGATCAGGGGAGGCCACTACTTTTCATCGATTTTGCCGGAATCCGGAAGTTCTATCAGTATTGCCGCATTCGAACCAACTAAGGAATTCCGTTCAGTTTTTTCATCCATGATACAGGGCGATTACGTTGAAGTTTACGGCTCATTTCTGAAAGGAACCCTGAACGTTGAAAAACTCAGGATCATATCACTTTCAAAAAAATACAGGAGAACTGCTCCAGACTGCAGTGACTGTGGAAGCCCCATGAAGAATGAGGGGCGTTTCAGCTATGTCTGCAGAAAATGCGGTTCAACGAGCGATACGCCTGAATATAGTGAAGAGACGCGAACGGTAAGAGAAGGATTTTACGAGGTTCCTGTATGCGCCAGGAGGCACCTTTCTGCGCCGCTATCTCTTATGGAGGTTGAACAGCCTCTTGATTGAACTCTGTATCACCGGAATTCCAGGTACTGGCAAGAGCAGCGTTTGTGACGAGCTTAACAGGATGGGGTACAGATGCCTCCATCTCAACGATTTGGCATCGGATCTCGGGTGCCTGGAAGGAGATTCTGTTGACACCGATTGCCTTCGCGAAAGAATGACAGGAAATTACCAGATGGCAGAGTCGCACTATTCACATTTTCTGGACTGCAGAAAGATTGTAATTCTTGAGTGTGAAATTTCCGTGATAGAGGAAAGGCTGAAGAAGCGCGGATACCCGCCAGTTAAGATTCAGGAAAACATCGAGGTCCAGATGTCTGACCTCATCTACCTTGAGGCGCTTGAAAAAATGCCTTCAACAAGAATAGCAAGAATTGACTGCTCTGCCATCAGCGTAATAGATGCCGCCGCAAAGATTGCCGGAATGCTGGAACCTCTGCACTGATCAGACATAGCCGCGCCTTTTCATATTGTGAGAAGGAACGCCAACAATTGTAGCTGGAACAAGAATGATCGCTGGCATCGAAATGAGAAGAGGCGAGTGTATAAATGATCAGGTATGGGCCCAAATATGCTATTCCTGTGTGGTTCATTAAAAAAAGGAATGGCTGTTATGACCCTTCAAGGGGACTGGGTGTCAAAAATCATCGGCAAAAGGAAATAAGCTGCAAAAACAGCTGCTACAATCCTGAACCGTTTACTGACCATTATTTGCGATCCGGCCACTGTTAACCCCCGGAAATTGCCGGCCTCTGCATATTGCCCCTCTGGTAAGAATGTAAACGTTCTGGACTTCAACAATCCCCATACCCGTAAAAATTACACATGTTGTATGATCTCATTTGGAAGAGCGATTGAATCAATTGCCAATCAATGGCACAAACCAACAGTAATTAATCAAACGTTGCCATTATTAGTCGGTCATGGTATCTGACAGTTTCAGGCCAAGAGCGCAAAAGGCAATAGATGCCTTGTCGAAACCATTCATGAGGTTCAGGCCAAATACGATCTCTGCGGTTTCGTTTTTCCTCGCTGTGGCTGCAGGATTTTTCTATTACACCGGATCGTATTTTCTCGCATTATCGTTCATTGCTCTCCTGCTTTCTTCAATCCTGGATGCGGTTGACGGTAATGTCGCCAGGAAGAGGCACATGCAGAGCAAGAAGGGTGATCTTGTTGACCATTTTCTTGATCGCTTCTCCGACATAGCTGTGATAACAGGAATGGCCCTCAGTGCTTACGGTTCACTGCTCGTAGGGTTCTTTGCACTTGAAGGAGTTATGATAACCAGCTACATGGGCACGCAGAGCCAGGCACTGCAACTCAAGAGAGATTATTCAGGAATTCTAGGAAGAAGCGACAGGTTGATTCTAATAATGCTTTTCACACTCATACAACTCTTCCTGCCGTTCAGCTGGGCACTGTATTCTCTTGCAGTGACACCAACAGTGATACTGCTGGTAATATTCGCTGTTGGAGGAAATATCACCGCAGTTACGAGATTTTCCCGTGCCTACAGATCACTTTGAAGACTGGGCCTCGCCGATAAGTTTCATGTATTTTTCAGCCAGCGTTTTGGCCTGATCCATGCCGGTGGAGTGCCCGTAGACCCTCACTATCGGTTCTGTACCGGAAGGCCTGACAAGAACCCAGCCGCCTTCTTCAATGATCTTGAATCCATCAGTCCTGTCAACTTCCTTTTCGTTTATGCTGCCAGAAAACTTCCCCTCTATTTCCGACCATGACTTTTCAAGCCGGATAGAAGTCCTGTAGAGGTGGTATTCGGGCAATTCCGCCAGGAGTTCCGATGGCTTCTTCCCCTTCATTGCCATCAGGTTGAGGAAAAGCGCAGCTGTCATGGCGCCATCCCTGCAGTACTGGTGGTCTGAGAATATTACCCCTCCGTTCTCCTCGCCGCCGATTCTTGCCTTTCTATCGATCATTTCCCTCGATACAACGGGAGCACCGACTTTTGTCCTTACAAGCGTCGCGTTCTTTTTCCTGCAGATTTCATCCAGCGCATCAGAGCTGCTTACAGGAGTGACGACAGTATCGCCTGATGCAATCACGCTGCTGACAAGGAGTGAAAGGGAACTGTCTCCGTCAATGAAATCGCCGTTCTCGTTAAAGAAAACTGCCCTGTCTGCATCTCCGTCGTGAGCTATACCGAGATCAAATCCACCCGATTTCATAACTTTTTTGAGGTCCGCAAGGTTGCTCTCCTTGGGTTCTGAATTCCTTGATGTGAATTTTCCGTCAGGGTTGCAGTTCAGTGTAACAACAGAGCAGCCAAGTTTTTCCAGGAGCAGCGGTGTGGAAAAATAAGAAGCGCCGTTTCCAGCGTCAAACGCAACCCTGAACCTTCTTTTCCTGACAGCGGAAGAATCAATGCGCGAGGATATGCCCGCCACATAGTCTTCTATGGCGAGACCGTACCTGCTCGAATTGCCTATGTTTCCCCAGTTGGCTTTATTGAACTCTGAACCGTAGAACAAGTCTTCAATCCTGTTTTCATCCTCTTTCCTGAGTTCGGTCCCGTCCCGGTCTATGCACTTTATTCCGTTAAATTCCGGTGGATTGTGCGAAGCTGTGATCACGACGCCCGGGACACCGTTCCTCCTGCAGTAAAACTGAAGTGCAGGGGTGGGAAGCACACCGAGGTCCATGAGATTTCTACCCGTGGACAGTATACCTGCAGATACTGAATTGAAAATTGCCTGGCCTGATACCCTGGTATCTCTCCCTATGGCAATCAGGCTGTCCCCGAAAGCTGAGCCTATGGCCTTTCCCATGTTGAGGCAGAATTCCATTGACAGGTCTTCATTCGGTATTCCGCGGATTCCGTTTGTTCCGAAGAGTTTCTTTCTGTTTTCTTTCTGCGTTTGCATCTGAATCATCTATCGTTTCAGTCTTCCCTGTACAATGCTAATTGAGCTTGTATATTTTCCCTCTCCAGGTGATGTCCTTCATCCTGCTTGCTATGATGAGATTGGCGAGGTAGAAAAACGGCATTATGAATGTTATGAGGAAGACGGTGCCCTTCCTTCCCTTCACGCTGGCGTAATTCTTTGCTGCTGTAATTATGGTGGGAACAAGGAATAGTATCAGTGGAATGTAGACAAAAAGTGACAGAAGGACAGAGGATGCAATCAGGAATATCTGGAGCGAATAGAAAATGACGCCAAATTTCAGAATCTCCCTGGAGCCGGAAACAGAAAGTGCGGTCTGCCTGTTAGCCCACTCAAAGAAAGTGCTGAAGTCATCAGGAGAATATATTGTTGGTCCGGCACTCTTGACATAAGCGATTTCCAGGCCTTTCTTCTTGCATGACCTCATCACTGAAACATCGTCTGATACCATCTTCTTGAATTCTTCGAGAGATTCTGCATCCATCAGTTCAGACCTGAAAGCCATGGAACCGCCCCAGACAAACCTTGTGAGCCGCGACTGCATCATGCCTATGCCGACCATTCCCCAGGATGCCTTTACCGCAGACCAGATGCCTCCGTCCGGTGCAAAATAGGGAAATGTTGTGGAAACGCCGACACCGTCCTGCATGAGGGGCGATACCAGTTTCCTCAGCCAGCTCCTCCCCACCTTTGCGTCTGAGTCGACAATAGCATAAACATCATACCCAGTTGTGTTCTCAAAGACGGTGGCAAGAGCCTTTACCTTTCCGCTGCATTCCTTGCACGACGAGGATGAAACAACTATCCTGATTGCATGTTTTTCAAGATATTTCACTGACTCGTCATGGAGATCGTCCACGACAGCAACAACTTCATAGTTTCCGTAATCGAGCTGCTTCAGGGCTGCCAGGTTTTCTTCGAACCTGTGGTCTACGCCCCTGCACGGCATGATTACCAGAACGGAAGGTTCAGTTGCCAGATCATAACTTGGTTCTCTGAACCTGGATACAGCCAGAAGAAGAAATCCTGCAAAAACAAGGGCTGTAAAAGCTATCCAGAGCAGTACTGCAATATTTGAGAAAAAAAGCATTGGATGAACTCTGATTCAGGTGAGAGTGACGTCCTCGGTGTCCACCTGGCCGACTCCGCTGGTATTCTGGAGCTTTTCCTCAACCACGCCAATCTTGCCTTCCTCATCCGGGACAATGACTTCAAGCCTGACTGCCTTTAGTCCATATCCAATATCAATTTCACCGATCTTGTTTATTTCGCAGACACTTTCCACTGCGCCCTTCACTGACTCCTTGAGTTTTTCAATGCTCGTTTCGGAATCCTCGGGAAGAATCTTGAAAACCACCAGCACTTCTCCCATACAACTCACCTATGGCCCTATAAAGCCGCATTTTCCGCACTCGTAAGGTGTAGAATGCTCTCTGCATCCTCTGCATCTTCCAAGCTCAAAATCGCCGCAGCTTGGGCAGTTGAATATTGAAAACCCCTTGTCTATCAGTCCCTGACCGCACGAACTACACTTATTGGTTGCCATTGTTTGTTACCTCCATCGCCATGAATCATGATCGAAATGGATATTCTGAACTGCCCCATATTATCACGCAATATAAAGTAATTCACATTCAGCCTTGTTCTTGTGTGCAGAGTGCACTCTGTGACTGAACACTGGAAATGAAGATATAAGAGGATCGACATACCTGAACTGATGGAGAAACAATGGATTCTCCCATGATGGAATTGAGTAAAATGGGTTCAATAAAGATTATACAGGCGAAAGTCCAGCACAGGCAGAAAGGCCAGGCCGTGGAGACAGTTGTAGAAGATGCATTCATTGCTTCCACAAGCCCATATTATCTAGGGCTTGCTCTTCGACCTTCCCCCGGGCTCTGGGAATTCCTGAAATCCGGAGGAAAACCGGTAGTTGAGACTGATGCAGGAACTTTCAGCTTCAGAGTAGAATTCTCAATAGACGTCGGAGAGAACACGATCTTTTTCCTCTCTCCGGAAGAAGACAAAGACTGACTTCATGTAAAGTATGAAAATACGAGCAGAAGAAGTGAGATCGCAATGGACACTATGTAAACATCCTTGCTCCACTGCCACACCTTGAACCCGTCAAAAGGCGGAATCGGGAGAAGGTTGAAAAAGCCCATGAAGAAGTTCAGGGTTGCAATAAATATGGATATTTCTGCCAGTGTGCGGAAAGGGGAAAATATGTATACGGCATAGAATACAATCCCAATTGCCATGTTGGTTGCCGGGCCCGCAAGAGATACTTTTCCGAGCTTTTCCCTGTCATAGACTCCATTGATGTATACTGCGCCAACAGCAGCGAATATTACGCCAAAGAGCGATGAGAGCAGGGCTATGAGTGCACCCGGCGGCCACATCTTGAATGCAGCAGCCCCGCCATACCTGTTTGCCAGGTATCTGTGGGCCATTTCATGCACAAGGAAAGCGAAAATTGCAACGAGGAATGAAGTGAGAACAACAAAGTAAAGCGGCAGATTGCCCAGGTATCCATCCCTTACTGAATATATGGAAAATGCAACTGTATAAACTAGAATTGAAATGCCGAGATCGCGAAGCTCTTCCTTTGAGAATCTGTTCATGATGTACATTGCAGGATTACCTGTTCAGGTTGGACACGTATTCCATTAGAGTAATTATGTCCATGGCCTCGTTAATCCCAACATTCAGGCTGTATGAAACCTCAAGCGGCTCCCTGTGGAGCCCCATCTTCAGTGCCGACTTGAGCAGTGAACTCATTTCCTTGTTGTTTAGCATTGGAGACCTTCTCTTTCTTAGGCATTTCTTTATGTAAATGTAAAGGTTCTTTGCCAGAATGACGTCCTTTCTCGGAAGGCTGTGGTAAATCACGTTTATCTTCACATATATTATGCTCTCAATGTTTGTTTTTCTCACTATCTTCTTGAATACATCCCTGGTCATCATCTCGTACTTTGGCTCATCTTCTTCCCTGTAATATTCCTCGCTGTCAATGAAATGATAAATATCTTCAACCATGGGAAGCGGTATTTCGGCGATAGAAACAACTTCCTCCGACCGGAGAACACGGCCGATTCTGAATTCTGTGTCAAAAATCTTGCCGGCATATTCCTGTGTCCTTAGAAACTCCTTCTTTGTATTCATCTCATCTATGAGTTCATGAAATGTGTCTTCAGGAATCACTTTTCCATGGTAGAATCCGATTATCCTGTCGGCCATGTCAAAATCATAAGTCTCTATGAAACTCCGCACTATCCACTGTATGTTCACCTGATTCACGTATTCCGTGTTTACAGTGTACAGTTTCTTGATCTCCGGATAGTTGGCGGTCTCATAATAAATTCTTAACACTGTGTTCAGGATCTGAACACCATCATCCTTGCTCTCCACCATCTTGAATGCTTTCAGAAGGATGTTGCTGGCTTCGGTTGGATGTTTTGTCTCATAGAGGAGTTCAGCGAGCCTTCTCATGTTGTCCACATCATCCGGGTAATCCTTCATGATTGTGCGCATCACTTTTTCTGCGGCAATAAAATCCCTGGACTCAAGCATCCTGTCAACTATTATGTTTCCAAGCGTGAGATTCCTGGACTGATTGAAGAGGCTGATCAGAGTGTCTCTTATCTGCCTGTTGATCCATAGTATCCTTGAAATGTACTTTATGACCTCTTCGTCTTCCCTGGTCTGCAGAGGCAGATTTTCCAGCAGCTTCACTATGTCATTTATCCTTCCCATTCTGTGGTAGAGCTTCAGAAGGAGCAGATTCTTTCCTCCGGGCAGACTCCTTATAACCTGCTCTGCTTCCTCATAAAGGTCCGATTCAATCAGTGCCTCAGGAAAGTTTCTGATGGCTGAAACTGGTTCATTCTTTTCCAGAGCCTTCCTGTAGAACGAGAGAGCAGTTTCATAGTCCTTTCTCAGGAAAGAGGAATCTCCAAGCCAAACGTCGATCATCGGATCCTCTGTTTCTGGTTCCACAGATTCAAGGAATTCCTCTCTCTCGTTTTCCCTTGAGGACGCTTTCAGAATCTCTGCGTGCGTTCTGATGTCTTCGGGTGTCTTTGACTTGCTTACAACAATTATTCTTGAAACCCTGGTAGCGCCGTCGAGGTCATTTTCACCGGCCATTTTGTCGCGCTGCAGCCTCTCAAGCCAGATGTTCTTTATCTCCAGACCTTCAAACTTGTCTATGAAACTCTTTCTGACATCCTGGTCGTTCTTTCTAGTAATGTATGAGTAGAGTTCCTCATAGCATATGCTGTCGTCAGACTCCATCCTGTGGATTCTGTCAATGACGGAGAGAATCCCGTCCACGTCGTCCGACTTTATCATAACACGTATCTTCTGGACGAGGAACTGTGCGTTTGTGAGTCTCTCCATGGCCCTTTCTATGTTCTTTCCTGCAGAAACGGCATCGTCCATTGCAAGATCTATCCTTGATTTCAGGTAGAAATAGAATGCGTCGGGGTATTTCGGATCGAATGCGTTCTGAATCTTCCTCTCGGCGTTTATAAAATCGCCTGCTCCTATGAGGGCTTCTGTAAGTGGATAGAAGAACCTCCTGGAATCTGTCATGTCATCTGTTACCCTTCCCGAATAGATGAGAAATATTGCGTCAATGAGGTTGTTTATCACGTTAAACCTCGGCCTCGATATCAGGTTGCTGATGAGTTCGGGCTTGACCCTGTCCTTGAAGTTGATTGTTGACTTTGCCATGATCCAGGCTATTGCGAGTGAAGACGACTTTTCAGCAGTGCCCAGAATATCCTCCTTCCAGACTATTTTAATTCCCTGAATGGACTTCAGGACAAGCAGAGGTAGAGAACCTCCGTCGCTCTTCAGAATATCAAGGAATTTTCTTATCACTTCGTCATCCCTGACTACAAAATATAGGGCATCCAGCACATTATCGTCAGAAATGGTTTCTGTATTCTTGCTGCTGTAAGCCACTGCTGCATCAAAGTTTTCCAGAAATATCAGGGATGCAAGCTTCTTTCCCTCGTACCCGGCGTCTGAACCATACTCGTCCAGATGCTTGAGGAACTCTTCGTATTCGTGCCTTTCATAGAGTTCGTCCAGGAAGTACTCCCTTCCCTTCAAGTCATTTCTGTTCATGTCAAATATCTTTCTGGAAGTTGTAAAGGCTCCGTTGGTGTCATTTATGAGTATCTGAACATCCAGCTTCATTCTCAGGACTTCTATGTTCTCCGGGTAGATTGATTCGAGTTTTCTTATATCCCGGATCGCGCCATCAAGGTCTGAAGCATTAATTTCGGCTGTGATATACTTGAGCATCCATTCAAGGTCGCCTTCCATTTTACCGCGTATGGGTGCAGATACCTCGACGAAGTCAGAATAGTTCCCGGCTTTGTAGTAAATGTCACCCAGAAATGTTCTTGCCTTTTCAAAATCCGGATGCCCCTTGACTATGTGCTCCAGGAGTTCCAGAGATTCATCCTCCCTGCCTATGTAGTAAAGGCCGGTAGCCTTAAGGTACTCAAACTCAGTGCTGTCAGGAAATGCGGAAGAGGCAAGCTTTGCAGCCCTGTATCCATGGTTGTACTCCTGTGAATCGAAACACAGATCGATGAACTCCTTCAGGAAATCGTGGTCGTCTGAATCCTCATAACCTATTCTCCCAAGCTCAGCCTTGCCGTCCTCAACATCTCCAGTGTTGATGAGGCATCTTGCGAGAGAGAGCAGCAACCTGTCCGATTTGTCAAAACCACTGACAAAGGAATATATCTTGCATATCTCAGGTGAATCCTGGAATTTTACAGCATTTTCCCTTATCTCGCTCAGGACCGAATCCGAAGGTCTGGATTTTTTAAGTCCCTCAAAAAGAACTTCATCATACCTGCCGGATCTGCTCAGGAAAACACAGGCGTCAGAGTAGTCTCCAATGTTGTAGCAGGAAACTTTCAGTATGTCAAGTGCATCGTCAATCCTTGCAAATTCATCATTTCCAGTTAATAACTTCACGCTGGCCTGGTAATTTTTTGCGGAAAATGCTGCCATGGCCCTTATGAACGTTCCGAAAAGGGAATCATTCTTCTTTGATGCGATAGAATCGGCCATTCCTGCCAGTTGCTGTGAACTTATGTTGTTCTTCAGCACTGTTTCCTTTACTGTTTCGGTCACCTGGCCCGAGAAGCATAGTGAGTCAACAATATCAAGCTCCTCCATGAGAATCTTTGTAATACGGTCCACGTCAGACTGCGGCGGGACTCCTTTCTCAACCAGTGACAGATCGGAGAATTCCGTGATTATTCTCCTGGCCAGTTTCTTTGAACGAGGGTCCTCTTCCATCAGGCTCACATACCCTATAATATATAATATAATAACGATTAGCTGCGTTTTCCAGTTTGGGAAGCGCCAATGTGCCGTTCTATGGACCCGGACAGGTATCTGTCTCTCAGGGCAGTATAAGATGTATAATTCCTGATGGCGTATTCCCTGTATTCATCACCGGACTTTACCACTTTTGCCGGAACGCCTATTATCAGGGAGTTTTCACTGCACCTGAAATTCTGCGTCACAACCGAACCGGCCCCAATGACACTCCCACTTGCTATCCTTGCGCCGTTGAGCACTATCGCCCCCATGCCTACAATGACATAGTCTTCAATCACACTTCCGTGGACAACGCTGTTGTGCCCGAGTGAAACGCCCCTGCCTATATCCGCAGGGCTCTCCCTGTCGACGTGGATTGACACGTTGTCCTGAACATTTGAGTCTTTTCCTATTGTTATGGAATTAAGGTCTCCTCTGAGTACTGCATGATCAAAGACAGAGACTCCGTCTGATAACAAAACGTCACCAATCAGAACTGCAGTTTCAGCGATGTAAGTACCGTTACCGACAGCGACCGACACACACCTTAATTCCTGATTGATATTTAACAGAAATGCGAAATTGAAACACATTCAGGTGATAGCGCAGGAATATCGCACCCGTTTCATAGAGAGATTATATTTTAACAGTTGTAAAAAGTGACAGGCCGCTGTGATTATGAGTGCCGAATCAATTTTCAAAGCAATATATTTATATAGAATCTTCTAGTTGTCTGCTCATGTCAGACAACTTTCTCGCCCCTGTTCGGACCTGATAGTTGTTGTCCCGGGATGAAATCAATGTCAGTACCTTACAGAATTACGGTTCGAATATCAGAGGAAACAATGGAGAAGTTGACCGAACTGGTCGATGCATACCGCTATGAGAGCGTGTCTGATCTCATACGGAAAGCCATAGATGATCTTGTCGAGAGGCACTATGGAAAAGAAGGAGAATCGCCTGAACTCAGCATTTCCAGAGATACTCTCAAATCTATTGAAAGTGAAATTGACACAAACCCTTCCCTTTCACTCGACGATGTATTGAAAATAGTCATAAGAGAATACACTTACAAGAAGATGAACAGGGAAATAGAGAAAATGGCCTCAACTTCACCAAAGGCGGCAGAGAAAAAGAAAGGGACAAAACAGTAAGCACTTATTTTTATTGATAGAGCATACAGTTCTGTCCATGGTTGTCATAAAAGGCTCTGAAAGGGCCATTAAGAATCTTTACGGAAAGGATGCAGTCCTGAAACTGGAGAATTTTGCGGACATCATCGGGTATTCGATCGAAATCCAGGACGGAGAACTTCGTATAGAACTGAACCCGGACAGACCAGACCTGTTCTCATTCCCCACTCTTGTGAAGGCCTCCAGCAATTACTCGTCTCCGGCAGATTTGAAAGCGCCCGGAGAAGTTTTTTCACTACCACTCTCTCTCGATCCAGAAGCTTTGAAACTCAGGCCGTACGTATATTCTTTCACTGCAACCGGCAACCGTTTGGGCGCACACTTCGAAGAGCTTATAGATTTTCAGGAAAAGATCCATGTGACGGTTGGCAAGAACAGAAAGAAGTCATCTATAGGCATTCACGATCGGGACAAGATAACCCTTCCCGCCAGCTTCACGTCCAGGAAGTCCGGTGCTGTTTCATTCACCACATATGACAATACTGTCACGGGGACAGCGGCACAGATTCTGAAGAAACATCCTAAGGGTATTGAATTTTCCGCTCTTATTCCCCCGGGGGACTCAGTGCCCCTCATCATGGACAGCGAACTGAATGTCCTGTCTCTGCCTCCTGTCGTGAACGGAAGCGTATCGTCGATTGGCCCGGATACATGCAACTTCTTTGTTGACGTGACAGGCACAGACAATAATGCCTGCATAGGTTCTGTTTACCTGATGGCAAACTTTTTCGATTCGCTGGAATATGATGTTTCGCTTTGTGCGGCTGGCACAGAAGAAATAGGGTACAATGATCGTCTTCTTGGGGCCAGGAACCGCAATGTGCAGATAACTGAAAGGGAAATAATGCAGTTCACCGGTGCATCAATGAGCCCTTCCGACGTCAGGCAAACACTTCGCAGGATGGGGTATGGAGTTTCTGGCTCCAGCTTCCCGATGTCTGTAAAGGTTCCTCCATTCAGAGTTGACGTAATGGGCCCGGCTGATATATTCGAAGACCTTGCAAAGGGCATAGGGTATGACAACCTGGAGCCTGTTAAGTTCAACCTTGGCACTGTTTCTGAGAGAAATGCCAGAGTGGAATTCTCAAACATGTTAAGGCAGATTATGGCCGGAGCAGGATTTCAGGAGATACTCACCTTCGTCATAGGTTCGGAGGTAAAATACCGGGGTGCAGAATACACAGGAGGAATCAGGATACTGAATCCAAAGTCACTTGATTATTCGGTCGTCAGGGACAGGCTCTCACTTAATATGCTCGAAACTTTCGGCAATAACACAGGCCGGCAGTACCCTCAGCAACTTTTCGAAATTGGGGACGTTATAGTCGATGGCCATCAGAGGACCAGAATCGTCTTCTCTATAGCTTCATCCAGGGCCTCATTCTCGGAAATAAAGAAAGTCCTGGAGTACATTTCAATGAGGCTCCTCAACAAATCCCCTTCCCTGTTGCACAAAGAAGACGAAATTCTGATACCGGGCAGAACGGGGTCAATATCGTTCAACGGAATAACAGCCGGAATAATGGGCGAAGTCCGCCCTGATTTTCTGGAATCCTTTTCCATGAGGGTCCCTGTTGCCCTGGCGGAACTTGATCTGGATGCGTTGCATGAGATGTATCTGAACTCGGGGCCGGCCGGTAAGGAATAAATAGATCGGACTGGATTGAAGTCAGCTTTTCCTGATTAGGAGAGTGGAACAGTGCCACACGTTTGGAGAGTATGACTTAACCCTGTGGGATTCCACTATTCCTGCTTCAGGTCCGATATTCCTCAGGATCTCGTGAATTGATTCCATGTAGAAAGGCAGTTCATCGGTTCTAACAAGGTGGTGCATGTTGACAAGACCCCCTGTATTGGCCATTTCAAGTCCTTTTCCAATCAATTCCGGTGAAATGAAATTGCCCATGACAACAAGATCGAATTTGCCTTCCGGAACGAATGATCTGCTGTCGGCATTCACGGCCATAATGGTTTGCGCGAGAGAGTTCTCTTGCGCAGCCTTCATGAGATATTCTATTGCTGTAGGATTAACGTCCACGGAAACGACTTCCTTTGCCCCGGAATATTTGGCAAGTGGAAGTGAAAAATAGCCTATGCCGCAGAACATGTCGAGTACACGCTTTCCATGCAGGGAGTATCTTGAGGAAAGAACCCTCTCGTTAACGTTTCCGGGAGAAAACATTATGCGTTCGGGATTGAATATGTAATGAATTCCGTTCTCTACGTGATCTATGTCCCCGCCCGGTCCGAGAATCAACTTCACAGATGGTTCCCTGTATATTCCGTGTATTCTGCCATTGTACCTGTAGACTGACCGGACTCCCAGAACTCTGACGTACTCTTCCGCTATTTCCCGCTGATGTGTTCCTTCCAATCTCAGGATTACAGAACTCCCGTATCTCACCCACTTCTCAGGGATTTCCACGTCCACAATTCCTGCCTTTCTGAGGTTTTCTCGAATGAGGAACTGTGGTGAAACTCCGGCTATCCTCAGTGGAGGATCGAATTCCCTGAGTTCTACTCCGGAGACATCAACACGCTTCAGTGGAACATAGACTGCTGAACCGTGTTTCGTGATCTTGAAACGGTTATCTACAACCCTCTGCGAGTTCATTTTCTTCAGAGTCGCATGAGCTTCCGAGACGGGTACAACTGCGCACAACATCGGCTGGCCAATCCTTAACAGGCTGTGGTCTGCAATAATGACAAACAGATATATTACTTTGATAAATATTGGCTGGTGTCTGATTCAAAATCACTTTTTGAGCTGTCGAAAGAGATCTTTCCCGGTGGCGTCAATTCACCTGTACGAAAGTATTCTCCATATCCTGTCTTCATTGAGAGCGGAAACGGCTCCAGGATCACGGACGTTGATGGCAATGAGTACGTTGATTACTGCCTGGCATTCGGGCCCATGATCCTGGGCCATTCCGATAAGCACGTCACCGAAGCTTTAAGAAAGCAGCTTGACAGAATCACTCTCACCGGTGCCCCAACACCTGTGGAACTTGACCTGGCCCGGAAGATCAGGTCTGCTGTACCTTCAATGGAAATGATGCGTTTCGCGAACAGCGGTTCAGAGGCGGTACTCCATTCCCTCAGGCTCGCAAGGGCCTACACCGGCAGAGACGTCATTATCAGATTCGCAGGTTCCTATCACGGCGCAAGTGACTACAACCTGGCAGGCATTGAGCCCGGAGGCGGCAAATATGCAACTTCACCCGGGATACCGGACAGTGTTACCGAAACGGTAGCGGTTGGAAAGTATGGGGACACGGGACTCCTGAAGCAGATTTTCAGGAACTACAGGAACAGGATAGCCGCAGTGATCGTGGAACCTGTCATGGCCAACACGGGCCTTCTGGAACCGGACATAGGCTTCCTGAAAGAGCTGAGGGATGTTACTTCAGAAAACGGTTCACTCCTCATTTTCGATGAGATAGTGACCGGTTTCAGGTTCAGGTATGGCTGCTACCAGGACATGGTGGGAATCAGGCCTGACTTAACCACATTAAGCAAGATTGTTGGAGGCGGGCTTCCGCTTTCGGTGTTTGGAGGAGGGAAGGAAATCATGGAAAATGTCGCTCCGGAAGGCAAAGTGTATGTTGCAGGAACATTCTCAGGAAACCCTCTGTCTGCAACGGCCGGTCTGGCAACACTTGAGAGACTGGAAAAAAAGGATTACAGGTCTCTGGAATCCTACGTTTCCGAATTGAGCTCATCAATTGAGAAAGAAATAGAGAAGGGAAAAAGAAACGCTTCCGTGAATAGTGTTGGATCCATGTTCCAGGTATTCTTCAGCAGGAACGTCAGGACACATGAGGATTCGCTCAAGGCCAACAGGGAAGAATACGGCAGGTTTTTCAGCCGTATGCTGAAGAATGGCATATATCTTCCATCAAGCCAGTTTGAAACCCTATTCACCAGCTTCTCCCATGACGACTCGGATTTTGAGAAGACTTCCGGCTCTATGGCCGGTTTTTTCAGGGACGAAGCAAGATGAACATTGGCACCAGGGGGAGCAAGCTGGCACTGATCCAGGCTTCAATGGTTTCGGATGCACTCATACACTCAGGTACACTCTGCACTATTACGGAAATTTCAAGCCACGGGGACGTGGACCGTAATTCTCCCATATATTCACTCGGCAGGGTTGGAGTATTTGTTGAGAGCCTGAACAGGAAAATACTTGATGGCGAGATTGACTGTGCAGTGCATTCAGCCAAGGATATTCCTACGACCCTGGAAGACGGACTTGAAATTTCAGCTGTTCTGAGGCGTGGCAGTTTCACTGATTCTCTGGTTTCAGGAGTCCCGCTTTCTGAAATGAAACCGGGATCAGTGATAGGAACTTCGAGCCTCAGGAGAATAAAAGCGCTGAAGTCCATGAGGGAGGACTTGCAGATCAAGGACATAAGGGGCAACATAGACACAAGGATAGAAAAGGCCGGTTCGGGAGACTATGATGGCCTCATCACAGCAACAGCAGCCCTTAATCGGATAGGATTCAGGGGGAAATTCTTCGAAATTGATCCGCTTGCAATGGTTCCTGCCGCAAACCAGGGAATAATTGCAGTGGTTTCAGGGGAAGGCAGTGAGGCCAGCAGGCTGCTATCTGCAATTTCCCATGATGGTACGATGAATGAGATGAGGGTGGAGAGGCAGATAGCCTCTGGCCTGCAACTGGGATGCTCGGAGCCTGCAGGAATAATCGCTGAGGCTAAGGACAGAAAAATGTCAGTTTACTGCAGGTTCTACAACAAGAACGGGTTCGGGTTCATGGACTTTTCATCTGATGATATAACGGCAGGGAACATTGACGATTTTATTGAAGGCATCAGGCACGGGATTCCCATGGAGTATGGGTACAGGAAATGACTGCAGGCAGAAAGTACCTTGTGACAACAAGGCCGCCCGGCAAGTTCACTCCGGTGGTGGACAGGAAATGCTTCAGGATACTGAACATACCTGTTACAGATACAGTTGTCGAGCAATCGGTTGCAGACAGTATACGTGAAATACTGGAATTTGGCCCTGACGCCATGGTGTTTACAAGCCGCATAGGGTCAGAAGTATTCATGAAACATGGTGGAGAAGAAGTTCTCAGAAGAGGTTTGCCCTGCTTCTGTATCGGCCCGTCTACGGCAGGGCCGCTTGAGCTTTCTTCCGGTGACATACTCATCCCAGATTCCAGGGATACGGCGGGGCTATCAGATCTCGTGACCTCCAGGTCTCAGGAAATATCCAGGGTGGCGGTATTCAGAAGCAGAGAAGGAAACCCTGCCCTCATGGACGCTTTGAAGAGTGCAATTCAGGAGGTGAGGGAATACGAGGCATACCACTCCATAGAGCTGGAGGGCGGAAACCTTGAAGAATCAGTCACAGATGAGAAGTGTGTTGGAATTGCGCTTACGTCGCCAATGGAAGCTGACATTTTTTTCAGGCGAATCAGAGACCCTGCCGGCCTGAGAGGAAAGAGGGTATTTGCAATCGGAAATCCAACGGCCGAAAAGGTCAGGTCACACGGCTTTGAAGTTTCAGAACCTCTTGGAAAATCTGACTTTGAAGCCCTCATTCTGGAAATAGAGAATATTTATTGCGGTGATAGCGGGGAATGGATTTGAACCATTGATCTACGGGTTATGAGCCCGTCGGGATTTCCAGACTACCCCACCCCGCTTTCTCTCCGAGATACACCCAGTAGATATAAGAATTGTGAGAACGAGATGCAATCTGCGTTTGCTTGCTGTGCCTCCCTGTCTTTGAATCCTTTTGAATAATGTTGTGAGGATGAAGCTATCAGGAAATTTCATGGAATGATTACAGGCGGATTCAGAAACCTTCTTCAACTCTCCTGAATTTAAGCTCCTGGGATGACCTCTCAAGATACTGGTAGACTGTTCTGTGCTTTCTTCCGCTGATGATCATCATGACTGCGCTGGAGGCATATTCTATGGAAACATAGTCTCCTATTACTGAAACTGTATCCCCGTATATCGAGAGGGCGGTGGATGTTATATCCTCAATGATTCTTCTTGTCTTTCCGGAAGTTCCGATCAGCCTTGACCTGATCTCTCCCATTCTCCTGGACCCTGGCTTTGCGTAGTCCCTGAGCGATATCACATTGAGGTAGAAATCCTGGTTGAACAGAACAGTGGCCTTCTCCGGAGAAAAACCTCTCGCAATTGCCTGAAGGACTGAAAGCGTCTGGTGTGCCAGCACAGCATCCCCCTTCTGCTTCACGCTGACGTCCCCTATCTCACTATTTATGGACAGGGAGACTCCTGCCATCTTCTCGATCTGCTTCTTTGTCTCGCCGTTCTTGCCGATAATAACCGCAATACGGTCACTCGGTATCTTAATTGTTCCGACTATCATTTTTCTCAGTTTTTAAGGTGTTGTATAGGGCCTCAGCGTCTGTTGCTATTCCGAATTTACCATAAAATGCAGAAATGTTATTTAAATCTCTTCTAAGGAAATTGTCAGCCTCCGGATGGGACAGGGAAACAGATTGCCCCATATCGATGAAGTATGGTTTCTTTCTGTGCACGAGTATATTGAATTCGCTGAGGTCTGCATGAACCAACTTTGCTTCCTTATACATTCTGACAATGCCTGACACGACCTGATCATAGTAGTCTTCCGGGTTCGGAACTTTTCTCAGCTGGGGGGCCGGCCTTTTCTGCGTGCCAAGGTATTGCATGAGTAGGATATTTCTGTGAAATGCTATCGGCCTTGGAACGTTCACACCAGCTTCGTGGCAGGCAAGAAGGTTTGCATATTCCTTCCTGGTCCAGATCATAACGAGATTGCTCCTTGTCTTCCTCTCCTTTTCAAACCTGTAGTCACCGTTGATGTACGTGCCCAGGTTGGAGAACTTGAGTGTGGATGTCTTGAAAACCTTCAATGCAACAGGCTTTCCCTTCATGTAAGCCTTGAAAACAAATGACTCCTTTCCTGATGAGATTGGAAAATCAACATAGTCTATGGAGTTTCTTGACATGATGTCATAGATCGCTTCCATTGTCCTCCTGTCGAAGACCTTTGACTCGGTCTTTCTGCTCATGCTCTCGGAGAACAGAAATTCACCCCGCGATATCAGCTGGCGGAGCGCAGATTCATCAGTGCCTTTCTTCATTTGAATATGTTTATGATCTCGGGAAGAACGTTATTCCTGCTCAGGTAGCTTGCCTGAGTCTGGGTATACCTGTAAACAACATCAGCCTTGTCTCTCTGGAAGTCCCACGGCTTGACTATAACAAGATCACCTTCCCTTATCCACATCCTCTTCTTCATCTTTCCAGGGATCCTTGAATTTCTGGTGAAGCCGTCTTCACACATGACAAGCAGTCTGGAAGCTCCGGACAGCTTTTCAACTATTCCGAACATTTCGCCTTTTTTTCTGTTTGGCAGTATCACACGGACTGTAGTATCCTGTTCCGTGCCTCCTTTATTGTCCCCTACCATTACCGATGTGCATTTGAGGCAGAATATTAAAGATTGTGGAAATCACTGTTTTATTGATAATGAGTTAATGTTAAAGTTCCTGCTGACAGCCTCTCTGAACAGCTTGATGTTTCTTCCTTCTTTTCCTATGGCCTTTCCCACCTCGGTTGGCTCAACGCCCACCTGTATGTTAGTGACGCCTTCCTTCCAGTTTATGTTTATTTCCTTGACGCCGAACCTGAAAAACAGGTTCCTCACAAAATTGAGTATGTCCCTGGACTGCTCTGCTATGAGGATGTGCTTGTTTGTTTTCTCCCTAAGGCCAGGGACTGAGTCCGGCCTGTTCTTGAAGAGTTCAGCCATTCTGTGCTCTCCAACTATGAAGAGGATCATGTCCTCATTCTCAATGCAGTCTTTGGCCTCAATTCTGGTCATTTTCTCGAAAAGCTGGATATAACCCATTATCTTGTTGTCGATTATTGTGTCCTTCATATTACCAGAACCTAATCCTTCTTGCCGAATCCTTTGTATACCAGGTTCACAGAACCGGTCCCATGCGTAATGGGTTGTCCCACTATAATATTCTCTGCCACTCCAGTGAGTGAATCAACCTCTCCTGTAATTCCTGCTTTAAGAAGATGTTTGGTTGTTATTTCAAAGGCTGCCCTCGCAAGCACGCTGCTCTTCTTTCCCGAGATTCCCTGCCTGCCAACAGGCCTCACACTGCCGTTGAATGTCATCATGTCGGCAACCAGCATCAGGTGCCTCTGGTCAACCTCAAGACCCTGCTCAGAGAGTGTTCTCTGCGATTCTATGAAGATCGCATTTCTTACAGCTTCGATTCCCAGTGCGTAGTAAATCTCCATTATGTCGTTGGTGTAAGCCCTTCCCGGGTCTATCTCTTCAACCTTTTCAAGAACGCCCTTCAGGTTTGAACCCTGCGTATAGATTACCCACTTGTCGTCCTGCTCCCTTCTCGCGATGGCTCTCTTGATTCCGGGTATGCCTTTTATTGTCAGGACTTTGAGCTGTTCCTGCAGTTTGTAAAGGTTCTTGAAAGACTCCTGCTGGGGCTTGACTACGATTGCATCCTTGTCGCTGCTTATTATGGTGACTCCCTTTAAGCTCTTAGGATCGCTAATTGCCTCAACAATGTCAGAAGGGTTGACGAGCCTGTCCTTCATCCTGAATGCTATTGGCTTAATGGTAATGTTCATTTCTCCGACATCAGTTTCCAGTTCGCTTACATCGATGAGAGTGGTGTTCTCAATCTCCCTCATGACTTTCTCCACTTTTTCCCTGGATTTCTCGTGCTCGGGTTTCAGGTATATTGACATGGACGGCGTGCTCGGGATTCTTCTGGCATCCACTATTTCTATGAGGCGCGGCAGGCCAAGTGTAACGTTCATTTCCCTGACACCGGCAAAGTGGAAAGTCCTCATTGTCATCTGTGTTCCAGGTTCCCCTATGCTCTGTGCAGCAATGATTCCGACGGCTTCGTAAGGATCGATTCCCTTGTGGAGTATCTCGCTCTTTATCCTCTCCATTACCCTGGCATATTCCTTTTCATTGAGTTCAGCAACTTCAGCAGCAAGATCCTGGGCAACTGAGATTGGTATCTCGAAACCGGATTTTCTTGCGTCCTCTATGATCTTCCCGATTTCAGGGGAAAGCTCCATTTCCGCAGCCTTCTTCTGAGACACCTGTTCCATTGATTCTTCAGTTACCGTAATGACCTTGTCTTTGGCCAGTGTCTTCTTCCCTGTGACTTTCAGTGTGTCAAGAGGTGTCGGCGGCATCTCCTCAACTGCCTCAATCTTAAGAATTCCCTTGATGTCCTTTGAAGTTTTCTTTATGGCGCCTGAATCCTCAGTGTATTTTCCTGTTCCGCCCAGCTTGAGCTTGTATACTGCATTCTTCCCGTCTGTTGTCACATAGGCTCCGTCGATTCCAGTAAGCTTCGGCGGAGTGAAATCTACAGCATAGCTGCACGGAACTTTCTTGATCAGCGATTCAAGATTCTTCTTCGTGTCCTTCCAGAGTATGTGCTTCATGCTGTCTCCTCCTCTATTTCGTCGAATACAAGGTATTTGGTATCCACAGTCTTTCCGCCGTCAGACCTTGTAGGATCTATTCCGTCCTCGCCGTACTTGAACTGTATGATCGAGCCTATTGTGTCTGCAACCCTCTTGTTCTCGTCCACCTTGAGGTCTTCGAATGCGTTGATTAGCCTTCTCTGCATGTATCCGCTCCTGGACGTCCTGACTGCTGTATCCACAACTCCTTCCCTTCCTCCTATGCTGTGCAGAAAGTATTCCAGCGGGTTGAGGCCTTTCTTGTAGGAAGATTCAACAAATCCCCTTGCCTCAGCGCCTATGTCTGTGGGTGCAAAATGTGATAGTGTCCTCTGCGTGTAACCTCTGTTGATCCTGCCGCCCCTCACCGACTGCTGGCCGACCATACCGGCCACCTGTGATATATTGAGCATCTTTGCCCTGGCCCCTGACCTTGCCATTATGACTGACGGGTTTGTGAGACCGAGCTGTGCACTCGCGATTTTACCGGACTGGTCTCTTGTTTCTCCTGTTATGCCAAGAATCTCCATTTCGAGTGTCTCTTCCAGCGACCTTCCGGGCATGGGTTCAAGCAGCCCCTTCTTGTAATTCTCAATCAGCCTGTTTATTCTGTCCACGGCAGTGAGTGAAATCTCCCTGATGCTGGAAACAGCTTCTTCCGGGATGTCATAGTCTTTGATGCCTGTCGTGAAGCCCCTGGTTGCCAGGAATCCCACTGCAAGCCTTGTCATCCTGTCCACAAACTTTGCCCCCTCTGTGGAGCCGAATTTCTTGTAAATCTTCTCTATGATCTTTCCTGAGAACGGGCCCACGGATGCTTCGTCGACTGTTCCGTTGAGCATTGCACCATCTTTGATGAAAACGTCCTTGTCTTCTGGCCTGTCTTCATATTCGCACTTCTCGCCTGCACCGGAGCAGAGTTTGCTCCTGAACTTCACATTGAACCCTTTGGGAAGTATAGTTGAGAATATGTCCCGCCCTCTGTAGTACCTTCTGCCGTTAATCATCTCATATTTCGGCATCTGCTCAATGTCCACAAAACTGAGCATGTGGATTGCCTCCTCTTCTGTGTACGCGGGATTCCTGTGCGTAAGAAGGAACATTGCAGTAATATGGTCGTGTATTCCGCCGATGATAGGGCCGCCAAACCGGGGTGACAGGATCTGCTCCTGAACCTTCATGATTATTCTGGCTTCTGCCCTCGCCTCTTCCTTCTGGAGTATGTGAAGATTCATCTCGTCCCCGTCAAAATCAGCATTGTAAGGCGTGCACACGGCAAGGTTAAACCTGAAAGTCCTTCCGGAGAGAATTCTGACTGTGTGTCCCATCATGGACATCCTGTGAAGTGATGGCTGCCTGTTGAACAGAACAATATCTCCTTCTGCCAGCTGCCTTTCGACGGTCCATCCAATGTCTATCCTTGTACTGTTTTCCTCCGCATTCTGCTCTGTGATCTTTATTCTCCTGTTGTCCGGCCTGAGTATGTAGTTCACTCCGGGAATGTAACGGCCAAACTCATCTCTGGGACTTGATCCGCGTTTCACGAGTTCACGTGCGGTCTCAATGTTGAACTGGTTGACCGTTACAGGAACTGTGAGTTCCCTTGCAGCGCTTTCAGGAACGCCCACTTCATTGACTGAAAGAAATGGTTCCGGGGAAATAACTGTCCTCGCGGAGAAATTGACTCTCTTTCCTGAAAGGTTGGACCTGAATCTGCCTTCCTTTCCCTTGAGCCTCTGCACAAGTGTCTTCAGGGCTCTTCCCGACCTGTGCCTTGCAGGAGGGATTCCGGCTGTCTGGTTGTCAAAATAGGTCGTGACATGGAACTGCAGCAGATCCCAGAGATCCTCTATGATCAACTGTGGAGACCCGTTATCTCTGCTCTCCCTGAGCCTCTGGCTTATTCTGATTATGTCCACAAGCTTGTGTGTAAGATCGTCTTCGCTTCTCTCCCCGGTTTCAAGTGTGATAGATGGCCTGACATTTATCGGTGGAACAGGCAATACGGTGAGCACCATCCATTCCGGCCTGGCAACTTCCTTGTTCATGCCGAATAGAAGTAGGTCCTCGTCTGGAATCCTCTCAAGCCTCTCCCTTATTTCCTTGGGAGTCACTTTGATTCCCTCTTCCCTGAATGTTGTAGGTTTATCGAGGATTATTTTGCCCTGCTGCGTATCACAGTGCGGACATACAGTCCTGGACGATGCCTCATCTCCGATCCTCTTGTTGAGGACCGCAACGCTGTCTATGTCTGTGGAGACCTTTGAGATTGAGTCTATCTTCTGGATGTAGTTCCTGATCTCCTCATCGGTCAGTTTTATCCTGCCGCACTTTTTGCAGGTTGCATCAAGGAACGTCTTTATCTCCTTTATGAAACCGACGTGCACGACGGGCATTGCAAGCTCAATGTGCCCGAAATGTCCAGGGCACTCGTCCACTTTTCCACCGCAGGTGGCACACTTCAGGCCTGGTTCTATTACGCCAAGGTGAAGGTCCATCAGCCCCCTTTCAATCGGATAGCCGTCATCGTCGTAGGTATCGGCAGTAATAATCTTGACCTGCGACATATTCCTTATCTCTTCCGGTGAAAGAAGAGCAAACTGTATCTTGTAAATTCTCTTTGAAATTCCATCGGTCATTTCAAATCCCCCAGAACAAGTCTCATCATAACACCCATTGTGGCAAGTTCATCCCTCATCAGCTTGAAAGCGTATGAAGTCTCAATGGGATGTATGTTTCCGGTGTTACCGCAAACAGGGCATTTCAGTGTACCCCTTCTTCTGTCGAAAATTGCAAGATGCCCGCAGTTCGGATTTCCGCAGACGTAAAGGATTGTGCCGTCACTCTGGTCGAGCAGCCTGTCTTTTATGACCATGGCGGCTCCGTGAGCGATGAGAGTATCCCTTTCCATCTCCCCGAATCTCAGGCCTCCCTGTCTCGATCTTCCCTCTGTAGGCTGCCTGGTGAGGATCTGGACCGGACCCCTGGATCTTGCATGGAATTTACCTGCAACCATGTGGTGAAGCTTCTGGTAGTAAATAACACCAACAAAGATGTCGGCCTTGTACTTTGTTCCAATAATGCCGTCATACATTGTCTCTGTGCTCGTGTTCTTCAATCCGAATTTTTCAAGTGTTCCCCTGAGGCTCTTCTCCGGCTCTCCACTGAAGATTGTACCCTCAATGGGTTCTCCGTTCAGTGAAGCTACCTTGCCGCCAATCATTTCCAGAATGTGGCCCACGGTCATCCTTGATGGAATCGCGTGTGGATTGATTATGATGTCAGGTATGACCCCTTCTTCGGTAAAGGGCATATCCTCCTGTGGAACCACGGCTCCGATCACTCCTTTCTGTCCGTGCCTTGAAGCAAACTTGTCACCCAGTTCGGGTATCCTCTCGCTTCTGACCTTAATCTTAACGACCCTGCTGTTGCTTTCAGAAACGGTCAGTATGACGTTGTCAACATAACCGCTTTCATTGGGCCTCATTGTGATTGAGGATTCCCTTCTTCTCTGGGGCCCGAGTTTCTCTGCGCCCTCTTCAAGGAATCTTGGAGGTGAAGTCTTTCCCACAAGAACATCGGATCCCCTGACATACGATTCGGGTGAAATTATTCCGCTCTCGTCAAGGTTCTTGTAGAATTCTTCGGCTCTCGCGCCAAGCACATCGTGAGTCGGGATCTCGAACTTGTCCTCCTGCCCTCCTGGATACCTTCTCTCTTCAGCTGTATATGTCCTGAAAAACGAGCTCCTTCCGAGGCCCCTTTCAATAGAGGCACGGTTGAAAATCAGTGCGTCCTGGATGTTGTACCCCTGGTAGGAAAGAATGGCAACAACAAAATTCTGTCCTGCCGGTTTCTTGTCATAATTGATGTAATCCATCACCTTGGTCTTGACCAGCGGCATCTGCGGATAATGCAGCACATGGCCCCTGGTATCGCTCCTGATCCTGAAATTAGCAGAAGAAAGACCGATGGACTGCTTTGTCATTGCAGCAGCCATGGTAATTCTCGGTGATGAGTTGTGTTCAGGATATGGCGTCACTGAAGCCACAACGCCCAGTATAAGGGACGGATCAATTTCGAGATGGGTATGCTCTTTCCTCAAGAGTTTTCTGCCTTCCAGCACAGAACCGCAGAGTTCACATTTCAGTTTTACAGCGTCGCCTTTTGACTGCTCTCCCGGGTTCACCCAGTCAAGCTTTGATCTGTAGAGGTATCCGTCGCAGGTTGGGCACTTTTCAGGGAAGTCATAGGCGTATATTGAGACGAGCAGGTTTTCCTCCTCTTCAGCGTCTATCCACTCCACCAGCCCCCTTGAAACGAGGTCCTTGATTTCTATTGTGCCGTTTTCAAGGCGAACAAGGTCGTCCTTGGTTATTAGTGTGTTTCCGTTCTCCACTGTTATGAGCGGCCTTCTCAGCCTCCCTCTGTCGCAGTTGATGAGAACTTCCTTGGTTGAAGGATCATATTTCGTGTTCACTTCATCCGAGAGCCTTGATGCCCTCCTCTCGGTCCTGATGGCTCTTGCCAGCTCTTCCGGTTCCTTTACGTAACCAACATAGTCACCGTTTATGTAAACACGGCCAGTCACGCTTCCAACAGAAGGTTCCTCAACGAGCTTCCTTGACCTCAGGAAATCCATAATGCTCCCTGTGTCAACTCCCTCTGTAACATTTATCAAAAGAGCCGCGTTCTTCACGAGGCCACAGTTCTGGCCCTCCGGAGTCTCGTTGGGGCAGATTCTCCCCCACTGTGTGGGATGAAGGTCCCTTGCTTCGAAGTGGGGCTGTGACCTCGTAAGCGGAGATATAACACGCCTCAGATGGCTGAGCGTGCTGACGTTTGAGACCCTGTCAAGCAACTGTGATATCCCGGTTCTCCCACCGTTCCAGTTTCCGGTTGCCATGGCATGAAGTATCTTCTGGGTTAGCAGGTCCTGCCTTACTGCGGGCTTCAGCCTGATCCCCTTTTTCTTGTTGTACGTCCTCTCAAGCTGGTACTTGAGGTCTTTCATAACTGACTGGAAGGCATTCCTGAACAATTCATCAAGCAGGTCGCCGGTGAGTTTTATTCTCTTGTTTGCAAGATGGTCTTTGTCATCCTCTTTTCTGATTCCCAGGTGAAGCTCAAGCAGTGATTTTGCCATTCTTCCAAGGTAAACTGCCTTTGTGAGCCTGTCATCCGGAGTGTCTCCAAGATGCGGAAGTAACGATTTATCCAGCATCTGTGAAACTTTCTTTTCCCTGAACTCCTTTGCCTGACCGGCAGCAAACCTCTTTTCAAGGTATGATATTGCCTCATCAATAGTATTGACACCGTTTGGAGGAAGTACTTTCGGGCTTCTTGCCTCTTCGAGGTTGGCATATATGATCGGTTCCATTTCCGGAGCAGAGACTATTGAATCATGAATTTCCCTGTCTTTCTCAAGGCCCAGTGCCTTGACGAGAATCACCAGGGGAATTGAGCCTGCTACAGAAGGTATTGTGACGCTGATCATTCCGTCAGCGCTCTTTTCCATGGAAGTCAGAGCACGGAATCCGCCTTTCTGCGAGAACACTTTTGCAACTTCTACCTTGCTGTCGTATTTCTCCTCAAATTCAACAAGTATCTTGTTCGGAGCAAGATCTTCCAGCGAAACAATGACACGCTCCGATCCGCCTATGATGAAATAACCTCCGGAATCATCAGGGTCTTCCCCTACAAACTGGAGCTTCTCCTTCCTGGTAGCATCAACCGGGCCGTTGTTTTTCTCTATGTAACTGTCAAGATTCGATTCATGGAGAGTACAGACCTTGGACCTCACCATAACGGGAAGGTCCCCGATCTTGATTGTTTCGCTCTCCTTCTCTATTCCGTCGTCGACGATCCTCAGTCGAAGCATAATGGGAGCCATGTAGTTGAGGTCCCGCAGCCTTGCCTCGTTTGGCGTTATCTGGTTAGAAGCGCCAGAGGCCTCTTTGATTTCAGGCTTTTCAACCCATATTGTTGGTTCATTGGACCCTTTTCCTCCGTCCCGGTAGCGTCCAAAGTGGATCTT
>JBJKSW010000039.1:0-5460 GCA_046703525.1 Thermoplasmataceae archaeon | reverse complement strand
TGTCTTGCCTGAACCGCTTTCACCCACCACTCCTATTACCTGCTTCCTGCCTGCGGTGAAAGTGATATGATCCACTGCCCTCACAATTCTCTTCATCCCTCTCGCATAGATCTTGGATGCAGCGCTTGCGGACAGCTGGAAGAATCTCGTCAGATCCACTGGCTGGATTATTCTTTCAGATGAAACATCTGCGTTTCTGGTTGCTTCATACCCTTCGTCAACCCCCTTGTTGAGATTTATCGACTTGACTTCATCATGGAAATCCTTCGCGTAAAGGCAGAGGCTCGTGTGGTTTTCCGTAAGGTGCACGGGCTCTGGAGTCTTTGTGCTGCAGTCATCCTTGGCATAGAAGCATCTCTTGGCAAAATAACAGCCCTCCGGAAGATGCAGGAGATCCGGCACAGATCCGGGAATTCCGTTTACAACTTTCCTTGTTGACCGTATGGAGGGGTAACTTTCCATCAGTGCCTTGGAATACGGGTTACCCGGTGTGAGGAAAATCTCAGACGCATTTCCCATCTCCATTATCTTTCCCGCGTAAAGGACCGCCACACGGTCTGCAAGCTGGGATACAACGCCCACGTCATGCGATATGATCACCATTGAGCGTATCTTTCCCTCTTCCCTCAGCCTCTTCAGTTCCCTTATGATCTTTGCCTGCGTTATCACGTCAAGACCTGTGGTTGGCTCGTCTGCAATTATGAGCTGTGGATTCAGGGCGAGTGCCATTGAAATTATTGCCCTCTGTTTCATTCCACCGCTGAGCTGGTGTGGAAAAGAATCAAGGAATTTCTTGTTGAATCCCGCGGCATCGCAGCTCTCTGCTATTCTTGCATCAACTTCCGCGTAACTTAGTTGCGGTTCGTGAAGCAGGAAAACTTCCCTGAGCTGCCTTTTCACAGTGTAAACTGGATTGAGGGAGTTCTGCGCGCCCTGGAATACCATGGAAATTTCCTTCCATCTTATGCTGGTCAGCCTCACATCAAGCATTCTCTTCTTTCTGCCGTGGACCTTGAAATAAGCCCTTCCGGAATGGGTTTCAGATGTAACTTCCTCTTCCACGTATTCCGGCTCGCTCTGTTCTGAGCCTTCTTCCTCTTCTTCCTTGTTGACTTTCCTGTTGAATACCACATTGCCTGTGACATTGGCATTGTCCGGAAGAAGGGACATAAGCGAAAGCGCAAGAGTGGATTTGCCCGAGCCGCTTTCTCCTATAATTCCAAGGATTTCTCCCTCCCTTATTTCGAAGTTAATGCCTGTAAGTGCCTGTACCTTGCCTTCCACCGTATCAAAATTCACGTTAAGGTTATTCACCTTGATGATCGGCTTCTGCGCCTGATTTGTTTCCTCGTAGTTTGAAATCATTGTATTATCGTCTCCTCAATCTCGGATTCGTAACTTCATCCAGCCCCCTTGAAACGAATATGAACGCAAACACGAACATCGTGAGCGCAATCGTCGGAGGGAAGATCCACCATGGTGCCCTGATGACGTAATAGTAGTTGGTAAGCACAGAATTAAGCATTCCGCCCCATGTTGAAAGGTTCAGGGGTGCAAGCCCAAGGAACTGGAGTGTCGAAACTGCAACCACACCTCCGCTTATGGAAAGTGCAAGCAGATAGAGCGTCAAAGGTGCAATGTTCGGCACCACATGCCTTCTCAGGATGCCCATTACTCTGGCTCCTGAGAGCTTTGCCGCTTCCACATAAGTTCTGGCCTTGATCTGCCGCACCACCCCTATGAGCGTGAATGCAGTAAACGGCCACGAAACCACCGTGACTATCCACAGCAGGTTAACAAACGATCCGCCCAGGATCCCCTGCAACGCAATCAGAAGAGCAAGCCCCGGAATAAGGTAAACCGCAAGTGAAATCGTCTCGAATACAGAGCCGGTAACACCGCCGATATATCCTATTATCATAGCGGCTATGACTCCAATCAGTATTGTTGCTATGCCTATGGATATGCCAAGAGCCCAGTCATAGACGAAGCTCTGGATGAACTGGGCAAATATATCCTGTCCGTCCTTGTTTGTGCCGAGCGGATATACGTTGCCGGACGGCGCGTGGAATGTGGGCGGAATCGGGTTCAGATCATAAGCGGTCGCGTCATATATGTACATATAACCCGCAGAAGTTATGGTACCGATCTCAACCCTTCCAGTGTACGAATCCAGGAATGTGACCTGTTCAGTAACGTTGGAGGGCTTTGGCGTTAGCTCAACACTCCATGTGTACGGGTATTTTCCCACGCTTCCCTGCAGTGAGAACATGAGCCCGTTGGATGAAAGGAATATGAATGTCCCTGCAGAATTGTCATACTTTGGTTGCGTGTAGTAATTGCCAAATCCCTGTGGCAGCTGCAGCTTGTCTGTTGTAAAAGTTCCGTTGAACCGTGAAGTCAGGTATACATCAGATGTTGTCTGCACTACGAAATATGTCGGAAATCCGTTGCTTCCAGGGGAGCTTGTAATTGCACTGACCGTTGTGTTGGTCTTCAGTACGACTGTTCGATTGTAATTCGACATGTTCACGGAGTACACATTGTTGTCAGCAGTTGCAATGAAGAATGCATTGTAGTTCTTCGGAGACGTCTGGTAATCGTAACCCTCAGGGACATATGGTGTTGTAACAACATTGCTGGTGAAGTTTACCTGCTTGACCAGTGCGCCCTTTATCGCGCTGAATGAATATACCGAGTTTCCCTGTGAGATCAGGACCCTGGCCTGGTCTCCAATGGTCGCGTACTGGAAGAACGAGCCATAATAAACAGGAGATCCTGGTGCCTGAGTACCGGGAAGCTTGTGAACCCATATGATGTGCAGCGGATCAGCATCCATGGCATTGAGATAATACCCTGTTGAATTGTGCGATACCACATAGATAAGTGCAGGAGAGCCAAGCGCGGGATTCGTGGTACCATAGAACGGAACGTAGACAGGAACAGTGATGGCAAGTTCCTTTGTGTTCGTGACAGGCTGCCCTACTATTGTTCCATTGACCTTTATGTGGTTGGGGTTCTTCACAAACGGCTGGCCCGCACCGAGAGAACCGTTAGTCCACTGTACCATGGCGACATTCACCGTTCCGTTTGAAGTTGCCGCTATGAGGAAATTCTCAAGCTGCAGCCTTGATACTGTTATCAGCGTATTGTAATTGGAAAAAGATGCAAGCACCGGAGGCAGCATAGTGTTGTTTGAGGATACGTTAACGTGCATAACCTCAAATGTTGTGTTATTGCCTGTTGTGGGCGTACCTCCAAGCCCGTTTGCATATATTGTTCCGTTGCTGACACCGTAATATGCAAGAATTGATCCTATAACTGATGTGGAAGATGCCATCACGCCGAAGTAGTGCTCACCTGAATGCAGTGCAGGAAGGCTCAGCTGCTGCCTTTCCTTTGCAGTATGCGTATCTATCTGTGGAGCTATGAAGCTGTAAGGTTGCGGCGCAAGTACCGGTGCGAGCAGGGCAATAATTGCAAAGGCGAGCAGGATGTACAGGCCAACTTTACCATATATCGATTTATGATATATTTTGAACTGGCTCCTGAAACGCTGTATTGTTCGCGTCCGCCTGAGGGACTTTATCTTGCCAAGCTTGCTGTCAGGTTTACGTTCACTATCTGTCATTTTTAATCCCCGTCATATTCTGATCCTCGGATCAAGCCAAGCGTGTATGTAATCGATGATCAGGTAAGTTCCAACACTGATCACAGCTATCATAAAAGAACCTGCCTCGGAAAGCGGGTAGTCTTCGTGCAGCACGGCTTCGTAGAGCCAGTATCCAATCCCAGGATATGAAAACACAATGTCTACAAGGATGGCGCCGCTCACTATCAGGGCAATTTCGAGGGCCATTCTTGTGGATACCGGAATCATTGCATTTCTGGCTGCATGCCTTCTGAGGATCTGTTTTTCCGGAACTCCCTTTGCCCTAGCCGTGGTGATGAAATCCTCTCCGAGAATGGATACCATGGTTGCCCTCATTGTTATGAGGTGCCCTGCTGCCCCCACCACGAATAATGATGCAAGCGGAAGGAATAATACCCTGAATACGTAAAACACGCTCGATGGAGTTGGAGAACTTAACTGTGTCCATTCAAAATACGCGGGATTAGGGAACCACCCTAAGTCTGCGATGAAGTAAAGGAAAAGCATTACCGCTATGATAAGGTAGGGTATTGAACTCAGTATGAGTCCGCCTGTGAGCAAAACGGGCTCAGGCTTTCTGTTTCTGAGTCTTGTTGTCGTAATCCCCAGCGGTATTCCTATGACCCATCCCAGCACTGCTGCTGTCCCGACCAGTATGAGTGTGTACGGAAGTGCAATGGATATTATTGTCCACACATTCTCGCCGTAGAAGTAATCCGTACCGAAATTGAGTGTAAATGTATCAGACATGTAAGTGACAAAATCCTGATACGACCACTTTCCGTTGGCAAGGCCCAACTGTGCAAGTATGTGTTCCTTTTCCGCAGCCGTTGGCTTGTTCTTTAAGGAATACAGGAAAAGATCTGCAGGATTTCCTGGCATTAATCTGAAAACAATGAAAATGATAATCGCGACCAACACTACAAGGATTATTCCCTGAAGCGCTTTTCTTCCCATCACATATACGTTCATAGCATCAGCTCTTTAATTTGTAATAGTTAAGTAAAAAAAATAAAAAAAATAAATTTTGGTATTTTAGAGATTTTTACTGTTTGCCTCTGCTCCTGGTTACGAGCACGGCCGCTGCGACCACGATCACTACCACAACCACACCTATTATGGCATAGTCAAGTGTGGAGAGACCTGAACTGGTGGGCTTGCTCGGCGGTGTACTGAACGAAACAGACACGGTCTGTGAGCTGCCGGAGACGGTTAGGTTGCCGCCGCTTGCAGTGTATCCAGACGCAGTTGTTCCAGCAGTGTAGGAGTAGGTTCCGTTGTCTTCCGTGAAGCTAAGGGCAGCCGAAGTTGAGCTGAACGATTGCCCGTTGCTCAGGTTGACATACCAGGTGGATCCAGACGGTAGTCCAGTCTCATTGAAGCTCACACTGAAGTACTCCGTGAAAGATGTTGAGACACTGACTGCAGCTCCGTCCACAGTAACAACTCCATAACCTCCTTTGAAGGCCGGGTTGGTGGAAGCGAACGAATAGTCGAATGTTCCATTTCCGAGAGTAACTGACAGTGAGCCTGTAGATGTGCTGAACGATTCGCCGTTGCTCAGGTTGACATACCATGTGGATCCTGCACCCAGGTCTTTCTCAGAGAACGTTACCTTGTAGTAAGACTCAGCCCTGGAATTCGAAGAAACCAGCGTTGAGGATACTGGAGATGACGATGCTGAGTTGGCACCTGTTGCCATCAGCGTGAACTGGTCATATGGAACCAGAGCATTGCCTCCCGTCGGGAACGGCTGCTGGGTTATTGCCTGAGAGGTCATGTTGTAGGTGTAGTAGAAAGGCATGAAC
>JBJKSW010000038.1:0-15180 GCA_046703525.1 Thermoplasmataceae archaeon | reverse complement strand
AAATCCTCCAAGGCACATCCTCTTAATAGCAATATTTTAGGCACATTGGATCTCTTCTTCTACTGAAAACCAGACTCTAGTTACACTTTGATCGGGAATTTAGGACAATATTATGGACTGTGAATATTAACCGTGAAGCTGGAAAGATCGAGTGTAGCGACCCATTCTTTGTATTCTAAGAATATGTGATGTTAGAACAATTTTTTTGATTTGTCAAATTGCACTTTAGCAGTATGTATTAGCCCAACAGCCAGTGCTTTCTTCGAGGCGGGTTAAAACACAAATGATGGACCTAACATTCTAATCCACATCTGTTCAAGTATTTGGGAAACACCTCTATAAAAACTTCGCCACTTCGAATAAGCCAGTCTGCATAATCAGTCCATCTTTCTCTGTTATAGAAGTCCACTCCAAGGCTGGTTCTGATCCTCTTGACTTTCTTACCCTGGTTATCGTCCCAGTGCAATTTGAAGCTATGGTTTGACAGTTCGTCCGTTATCTCATCACGTAATGCACACAATCCATCAAAAATATTCTTGCTGCATATGATCTCACACCAGATAGCGTCTGTTCTGGACCAGTGAACGAAAGCTCCCGCTGCGTCTTCATCTTCGAATGTGAAACTCCTTTTTGAGCATAACATGTAGTTTAGATATTGCCGGCCTTGTGATGCTGCAAACTTCAAGTTTGAACGTAGTTCGATAGCTCGGTTTATCAGGTATTTCCAGAACTCCGCCCTAGTTTTACTCAGACCGCTTGAGTTAGTAGTTTCATCTTTTTGTAGTTCAGGAGTTTTTCTTTGCCAACGGACTTTCTATGCATCCTTTTCTTCAAGCTTTCAATTAGATTTGACTTCACTTTCCAACCTCTCAAGATAATTTTCCATCTCTGTCTTCAGTTCACATACCTTTGATTCATGTTCTCCTGGGATCTACTAACTGTCAAATGTTATGTGGAGAATTTGTCAAAAGCGTCTTCTAGGAAAAGATCCTTGCTCTGAAAGGAGCAATATCTGTTGGGGCTCTCACCGTTATCAGTGACGGAGGACAGTGCACTTCCTGCTCGAAAACCAAGGGATTCAAGACTTCTGCTAGCAGAAATTTTTGCTGAGTAATACTGTCTATTTCTGGAATTGGTTGGATACCAATTAGTCACACGTACGTTTTGCATAGTTGAGTTAATGGTCAATTTCACAAGTTGTGGTGTCAGAGCCCTACTCTATACAGAATGTCCTCCCCATGCTTTCTTCCTGATGCAGACAATACATCCGGATACCTTTCAATGAATTCTGACAGGCTTACGCAACCGTACTTCTCGGGCGAGAATTTAGGATCCTGTTTTCTGAGCAGCAGTCCCAGGTATGAACCAAGGATGCCGCCATCCTTGGAAGAAGCGCCCTTGATCGCTTTCAGAAGCAGCTCTCTCCCCTCGTTGATGTTCTTTCTCAGCTTCTTTACAATGGGGTTGTCCTCTTCCACTATGAATACTGTAAATGGATAGGAGTCTGCAAACGCAACAGAAGGATTCCTCAGTTCTGTTCGAAGCACTTTCAGGTCTATCAGGGACTGAAAAATCTTCTTTCTCTGGAGATGGTCCAGGTTTGGAAGGACTACTGCAAGATTCTTGACGATAAATTCTTTCAGCTTTACTGATCCGTACTTTTCCCTGTTGGCATCAAATTCAGTCAGCGCAGCCTCAGCCGCCCTCTGCTGATACCTGTCAAGTTCCTTTATCCCTCTGATCTCCCCGGCTGTGCCAGATTCCTGTTTTTCACTCGAGATGGACAGAGAGGTCGTGTCAACGTAGGAGTAGTTCTTCTCTCCTACCAGTTTCTTCAGGTCTCCGGAAAGGCTTTCCCGGAACCCGACAAAGTACATCCTTCTCCCTTTCTCTTTCGTTCTCAAAGCTATGGGCATGTAGTCCCGGTCACCGGCGAAAACAACGATTGTGGAAAGGTCTTCCCGCGTCAGGACAGCTTCCTGCACGGACAGTGAGAGTTCTATGTCCGCACTGTTCTTATGAACTGTGGAAAGAACATCAAATATTCTTATGCCCATTTTCTGGAGTTCCCTCTTGGCCTCCTGAAGGTCACTCCAGTCGGCAAAGGCCTGCCTGATGATGAATTCGCCCACATCCTCAAGGAGGCTGTCGAGCGTATTTCCAATTATGGATACGGCAGCACCGCTGGCAGCGTCGTAGGACATTCCGTAGAGGTTGGTCAGTGAATAGTAGAAATTCTCAAAGTCGATGAAAACAGCAGCGAGTTTTCTGTCGTTCATGTCAGGGATAGGGCGAATGAATCTAATATTCCTTTTTGAAAGCATGTCGGCGTCAATTCTCGTACCGGAACCCAGAAGCACTTCACCCTTTCAGTCTTTCGGAATAACAGCAGTACATGATTCTCATCTTTATAATCGCTCTAAATAAAACAACACCTATCTAATATCAGGCAAATTCACTTATTGAGGTCTTTCTCTTATGTGGACTTTTCATCACCCGTTTGACGTTTGAAGTAAACGCGGCCGTACTGCCTGGCAAACCATTTTACGAATTCCCTGCCATTTTGGTTCATCAGGGACCGCTCTATTGCTTTCCTGTAAAGCCCCCGTTCAGCATGAATTTCCATGAATGAGAACATCGGGTAACCCATGCTGTGCAGGACATAATTGAGTGCAAGCCTGCTTATCATGCCGTTTCCGTAGGTGAAAGGTGACGCAGCCCATATTCCGTGGTGCACCCTTGCTGCCACAATAACAGGATTGTAAGTATCCTGATGCCTGGAATACCACGAGAACAGGGATTCAAGTTTCCCCCTGATTTCGGAAGGATCGGGATATAGGCATCCGGAGTCCTGTTCAACACTGTTTTCTGTCCTGAACAGGCCTGCATTTGACGGCCTGGAGATCCTGAACAGCTTCCAGTGCCAGTCGGTAATCGTTTCGGGAGACAGGTCCACAGGTAATCTCATCAGATCCTGGAGCAGGTTGAAGTGTGCCTTTGCTTCTGAAATGTCGTTCCAGGATCTTCCCCTTATTGTTTTTCCCGTCTCAACCGTGCGGAATGTGTCCAGAAGTGTCAGCCTGGATCCTGAAAGCCTCAGCGAGCCAAAAGTGAAACACACGCCGAAGGAAGGCAATCCCGTGAATCCCTGCCTGCCAAGAATTGCATCCGGAACTTTTTCACCCATCCCCCTGATGTTTCCCTCTTTGCGAGCTATCAGCTCATTATCTATCCGTTCCGTGAACCGGCCCTCTATTTCCTCCACGTTTCCAGGTATGGAAGTACCAAGGTATTTTGACCTTATCCTGGTTTTCCCGTTATCGTAGTAGGAGTACCAGAGCTCATAGGTGACGCGGCCGTTGCGGATCCTTTTTCTTACAGCAGTCATTCCTGGCCACCCACCTCAATCGGAGTCTGGTCTCCGGCTGTATTATTGCATTCATATCTCTCAGGTGACAATTTTATCAAGTTCCAGAAGTGAATTCAAATTCATTGGATTGCCATATCCCCTTTCAGTAATGCTCTGCAGGAGATTTCTCAGTTTGGTTCTTCCGTATTTTTCTTCAAGAACGTCAAGATCGGCCTCCCCCTTCTCTTTGATCATGGCAGCAACATCCCTGAGAACGCTTTCTCTGAGAGATCCGAGCGGAAGCTTCCTTGCCCTTTCTATGAAACAGCCCTCCCTCTCCAGGAATTTCGGCTGGAACCTGACAAGTTCTGTTCCGTTGAAATACTTGAATTCAGGAGCTTCGTACACGACTATGTATGTTTTCAGGAGAGATGCAGGAAGCACCCATCTGGGCACCTTGCTCTTCTGGTTGAAATAGTACAGGTTCAATGATGTCTTCTCCACTATTTTCGCAATCACTGAGACCAGTCTTCCGAAGTCCTTTGAGTTGCATATGAACATGAGCCTTGAATCCTCATAATCAAACAGCTTGCCCGCAATTTTTCCATGCTGTTCCAGATCAGAGTATTCCACTTCGCAGTATATCTCCTCATCATTGTATTTCAGCAGAAGATCGGGAATTATTCCGCCCAGATCAGGCTCAATGCGAACCGGTATTCCATGTGATTCCAGAAAATCGGCGAACAGGAATATCAGCCTGTTGTGCGGTTCTTTCTCAATGTTGTGCGGGTCCAGTGCCCGTGTTTCAGGATGGCCTGTTTTCCTTATGAGATCACTCTTCACAGTTTCCAAACCGGAAGAGGAATAATCAGACTCCTGAAACGGAATATTCACTGTTACCGGGCCGTATCTGTCATTTCCGGTCCGTGCATAGGCTGCAGCTTCCATGTCAGAGTCACTGGAAACTGTCGCCCTGTGCCTTGGCTGGTTCATTAGAACCTCTGTTAGATGTTCAATGTTCCTGCTGTTTCCAAGGTTGCCTGCAAGAAGTTCAGCGTCTTCACGTGAGAGGCTGAAGCACGTGTAGTTCCTGATGTTCGACAGCAGAATTCCTGAGAATTTCTTCGTGTTCTGGCTTATTGACTGGTACATGAGAATGAGAGTTATGCCGTATTTCCGGCCCTCAGCAAGCATGATCTTCAGAATGGATTCTGGAATCATGTGTGCCTCATCCACAAGTATGTAGGTCTTTTCGTCTGAAGGCCCTCTTCTTGTCAGAGTGCTCCACACCCTGAAGAGCAAAAGCGTCGAGATGATCCTTACCGCACTCTCCCCTATCATGCCGAGATTCAGCTCAGGAATGATCAGGTTGCCTGTTCCAAGCAATGCGCTGTCAAGGTCAACGGCTGACTCACTTTCCATGGAAATGAATCTCCTGGTGATCGGATTTGCCAGCACCGGGACCAGCTTGTTCATTGTGCTCATGATGAAATCGCTCCACTGCCTTGAATTTGCAGCGTTCAGCCGTATGAGTGAATTGACGGGAGACGGATATGCAGACGGAAAATACGACATTACCCTTTTCCTGTCGGGGAGAATGCCTGCGAACCCTTCAAGAGTGAGGCCTTTCTCATACTGCACCAGCTTGATGAGAAGGCCGGCGAACACTGTTTCAAGCCTTGGCCCCCAGGTTCCCCGGGAGAGCGCGTCATCAAGAGAGAATGCCTGTTTCACCCAGTCTCCCATCAGGTTGGCTGAAGCCTCGTCTCCGGGATACTGCAGGACATTGAGGCCTGTATAGATGCCTTCTGAGCCCTCATAGTCCTTGCCGCTGAGAAAAACACTGTTTTTCTTCGTTTTCATAAGTGCGTAATCAGACACCTCACCATGCGGGTCAAGAAGGATTATGTTGCACTTCTCACCGTCAAGGTGGTCGAGAATCAGCCTCAGGTAGTTTGACTTTCCCGTCCCTGTTTTGCCTATTATCAGGCCGTGTGAGTTCAGGTCCATTAGCCACGGTTTCTCTTTATATGGAGGAAAACGGTAATTTTCCCTTATTGATATTTCGACGTATGGTCCGGGCATTTACCGGAATCGGCTTTTTTCATATAAGAAGCACGCGTTTTTGCTCTCAGAACAACATCCGGGGCAGTTTACAATATTGAGACGCCAGAATGATAAACTCAGGAAAAACAGTAATCATTTATATCACAGTATTTTTATTCTCAGTATGGACAGGAGAAAGCTCACAGCAATAACGGGCATCTGCGTTGTGGCATTTGCGTGGATTGTAATAGCCCTTTCAATGTATCTTAATCCGTGGTTCAATCCCACCCAGGGCGCACTGAGTGACCTCGGGGGCGGAAACCTTTTGGCAAACGGCCATCCTGCACCCTCATATCCTGAGGTGTACAATTACGGCCTGATCATGACAGGCGCACTCATTATGATTCTTTCTTCTCTGGCCATCTCGCTGAACTCCAGCAAGGTCGAAACGGCGGGGGAATCCTTCTTCATAATAGCCGGGCTGTTTCTTGCCCTGATCGGAATATACCATGAAGGAACATATCCGCATGATTTCGTTTCTATCTGGTTCTTCATGATCGCTACTGCATCATACTTTGTCATAGGCGCATCAATGCTGAAAGGAAAGATCAGGAAATATGGTGCTGCAATAATGGCAACCGTTCCTCTTGCCTGGATAATCTATGCAATTGTTCCATGGCAGTCCACGGCTGAAGACGAAATATTCGGAGTCTTAGTCATAGATCTGCTCATAATTCTGCACATACTGTCTGGTAGAACAAATAAGGTAGCATCGGAAATCTCGTAGTACTGACCGGGAGGCATCAGTTTAAATAAAATCATAATACTATTTTGTACAGGAAATAACTGATTATGATTATGAAAATACCAGTTTATGCATAAACGTAACACGATAAAAAGCTAAATTGCAACTTTTTATTCATGCTAACTCTTAAATATGTTGTACAATTGATATTAATTGGAGGTGTAAATTGGCATGAACTTACCAAAGAGAACAACAAAGAAGAAGCTATTCCTGACTGCGCTTGTACTATCTGCTTTTCTTTCAATGAGCGCCATAGGCATGGTGCCTCACTATGTGCCTGCTAACGGAAACAACGCGACTCCTGCTGTAAGTGGGGGGTTTGCCTCATCCGGACTCTGGACAACAGTTTACAAGGACATATTTGGCCTGACAATACTGACAACATATTTTGATGCAAACTGGACATATTCCTGGAACAACGGATCCTGGATACACGGCTACGCCATATTCTGGAAAGCTGGAAAAGTTGCATGGGACGTTGTTGCATGGGAACACACGGCGACACCGCAGTGGGCAAACACTGGCCCTAATGCGTATGTTGGATATGGCACCGGTCAGTATCATATAGGAATATGGTATCTTTCGACGACGCAAAACTTCTATAGCCAGGAGAAAGTCTCTGCTAACTCATGGGGATCAGGAAGCTTCAGCTCAGGTACCGGTTCTCTTAGTTACTGATACTGGTGAATATGAAAAAAATGACGCGCAGGAAGAAAATAATTTCAATTTTTCTTATTTTAATATTAATAGGTATCCTTACATCCGGCCTGTTCAGCGAGAGCCATGGCCATTTATACTTCAGCCCTGCGACAAAACAGTCGCCATATTATCCGGGAAGCTATGAAAACTATTCGATATCCGGAAGCAACCTGCTCCTGACTAACAAGAATGCCACAGGATATCTCAACGTGAGTTCAAACTCGAACATTACCACACTCAGGATTCAGGTTATGTTTTATGATTCGTCAAAGCCCGTTTTCGTGAACAGAACAGCAGAGTTGACAGACAATGGCGGAAAATTTCACTATAACGGATCACGGGTATATCTTCCCTTCTTTTATACAGGCAGCGTGATCTCATCGATTGGGAACATTTACGAAAATGCGACACAGTCAAATATATCCCGCAGCATGATTACACAATCTGGCATTTACCAGTTCCATCCCGGAATATACATAAATATGAAGACCGAATTTGATCTGTTTGCAGCCGGTAACAAGTTGCTGGTTGGAATGGAAGGCGTCGATCCCGTGATAAGCAATCTGCTTGGTGTCCAGATTCACTACGGAAACAGGTCTTACCCGGTTGGGATGATCCTGACTCTCCACAGCACCAGCTACGTCGTCTTTCCCGTCAACTGGCCGTACGTTGTCGCGGTCTATGTTGTTGTTGCATTCTCCGTAGGCTTCATAATCATCGTGCCCGCTGCGATTGTGCTTGGCGTTGTTGCATACAGAAGGAAGAAAAGGGAAAAGAAATGACGGATGGAACTGACGGCTCCAGCCTTGTTGAATGTGAAGACCTGACAAAGAGATACGGGGATAACTATGTGTTCAGGAACGCAAGCTTCAGTGTAAGAACGGGAGTGACAGGAATAATCGCTCCAAACGGTTACGGGAAGACTACTTTTATTGAAATGTGTGCGGGAGTACGAAAGAACTACACAGGCAGGATAAGCATTCTTGGCAAAATGCCGGACCAGGTCAAGGACCTCATAGGCTTTGTGGCAGACAGACCGGCCTTTCCCGGGAACATTAAGGCCGGGGAATTTGTACGGATAGTCAGCGGGATCTATGGCATTCATCCTGATCAGGAACTGATCCGGCTGGCCAAGATTGAAGGGGTGTCAGATACCAGAATCGGAGACCTTTCAGCAGGATACCTGAAAAGGCTGGCTTTTCTCCTTGCTGTTGTTCATTCCCCGAAAGTAGTGCTGGCGGATGAGCCTTTTTCCAACGTAGACAGGATGGCGGTGGGAGTGATGCAGGAAATGATAAGGGAACTCAGGAAATCAGGAGTTTCTTTCATAATATCATCTCACGATCTCAATGAACTTGTTAGCGTGGCTGACAGAATACTCATAATCGGCGGGCACAGGCTCAAAGAGGTCAACCCCGGGGACATGAGCAAGAGAGTCCTTGAGGTTTCGACTGAGGATGATGAACTGCTTTACGAACTGCTTAAGAAAGACTACACCGTTGAGAGAGCGGGGAAAGGCTTGCGTGTGGTATATACCGACCTGAAACAGCTCCTCGGGACATTGGCAGCATTCGAGAAAGAGATCACTGCACTTAAAATCGCAGACGAGAGAGAGCGTTTTCTTAATGACATCTATGAAGCCATTACTAGAGATTGAGTGGAAGAACAGGAACTTCCTGTTGCACATTGCCCTGAGCATCAGTGTTTTTCTGGCACTCATAGGTGTAATAAAGCTTGAAAATGAATCATTCGTCACAAGTGCCATCAGCTTTTCTATACTCTCGTTTGTTCTCTTTGGACTGATATGGACAATAACAATGGTTGAAGACCTCAAGAACAGCCAGGACAGCAAGCTTATCAAAACATTCGTTTCCTATCCCGTTACTCCTGTAAAGTACATTGCATCCAAGCAATTCCTTTTCTTTATTTCCGATCTCGCTTCAGCATCCGCAGGATCATTTGCGGCCTATGCAACGATCGGAAACCTGAAGGCGGGAAGCCTGGAACTGTTTATACTAGCAACATTTTTCGCAATACTCGCTTCACGCGCACTGTTCCTCACTGCATCACTGATTTCGAGGCTTGGTTTTCTTGCAGAGATAGTGCTGGTGTTCTACTACTTCGTGATACTTTTCCTGGCGTTCTCAATCACATCACAGATCAGCTGGCTGTTCACGCTGTTCCCTTACATGAACCTCTTTGGGGGAATGCTTTCGTTCCATGTCTCAAGAGTCTCACTCACTGATCTTTCAGTATTTCCCGCTCTTTACTTCGGACTTATTCTTCTCGGATTCCTGGCTCTCAGGGGATTCAAGTGGCGGCCGCTGTTTGATTATGATTAAGCGCCACTTTCAGGGGCCATATCATGCAACTCCGGGACAGTAATGAACACAGCAGGCATCGCCAGTGTTTATGGAATACAAATACCCTGATGCAGAACCATGGACGCCTGCACTTAGATCATATGTTAAACAATCCGGGCTAAGGTAATCCATGAAAAGTGGGCTGCGAGGGTTAATGAAGAGAAGCACATACTTCGCATTCATGCTCTTCTGCCTTGCAATTATTTTTATTTCCATAGGCTCAATTATGATTCACGAAGGAGCACACACCGGCGTAACATACACAATCTCAAGGAATGGAAATGAATACGTTTCCACCGAACTCAACTTCAGCCAAAGGGTGATCTTCCAGGCAGACCAGGTAAATACAAACAGCTGCGGGATCGTACCGTCGTCAAGCATCAGCAATGTCAATGAGTCCAACGTCCTGAATTACCGCATTCCTGCAAATTCCGTTTCCAACTCTACACTCAAGGAATACAGTGTTCCGGCGGGCTCCTATTACTTCGTCTCCTGCAATGCAAAACCAGGTTATTTCATGTGGAACGATGCTGCATCTCTTGAATTCGCATACCTCAACATGGCAGGAGGTGTGATGATAGCTGCTGCCATTGCTCTTCTGACAGCAGGCCGCCACTACAGGAAAAATCATGGAGATTCCTGATATTTCCAGAATCTTTGTTTCAGGATCAGCGCGGATTTCAGCGGGGAAATTTTCAGGTTCCGGAAGTTTCTGTTATTATGACTGAGACCGGGAATCGTCAATTTATAATACTGCATGAATTTACACTTTACAGGTTCTATTAATGAGAAACTCCTCAAAGCTAACAGTGTTTGCAATCACAGCAATAATGGTGTTCTCTGCTTTTGCTGCAGGGATTTCGCTGCAGTCCGATAATTCCCGGTCAATGCATAAAGCATCTCCATCGACTTCAAGCGGTTTCATTCCAACCAGAGGCACTGGTTCATCATTCAGTTTTGGATCGCATGGAATGGCAGTAAATCCATATTTATTCATTTCCAGCCAGCCTGCTCCCGTTGGAATAGCCGATTATGGAATAGGCCCGGGGGGAGTTCCGTACAATTACACTACAAACTCGTTTCTGGGGACCACAGCAATAAGCAGCATTTCCACAAACGGATCCGGGGGCTCTGCTTTCACGGTGCAGGAGAATGTCGTCCTTTCTTTCGGGTCAGGCAGCACAGCGTATTCTTTCTGGATCCAGGACGTTGCTTTCGTACAGTCATCCTATGGTGGAGCCACTCCATACGTGGAGTTCATTGACAACGTCTGGAACATGTCTTCCGGATCTGCAGCAATGCACAACAGCACTATATCGGGCAACGGTACTGTCAGCAATTCTACGGGTGGCCCTTTCTATTATGACGTGGCCGGTTCCTCACTTCCAGGAAACAACATAAACATAGGCTTCCCGGTCACTATTCAGCTGAAGGTTGTTTCTTACACATCTGGAGGTGCGCCTGCCGTAAGCTTCCAGTACAACGACGGCTACGGTTGGGTGACATATGACAACACAATTTTCAAGTTCGCTCCTTCCCCGTCCTATGACAGCGGGTTCTTTGTGACCGGAAGTTATTACAACCCTTACGGCACATTCTGGGACGCAGAACTCATCCTTGGAGGCCCGGGTGGCGGCTCTTCAAGCACTGACTACCAGTCAAACATTCACATGGCGCTTGACTACTGGAACGGCCACAACTACCAGGCCATACGGAATGCCTACAACTTTGGAAGCGACACTGCTGAATCAATAAATGATGTGGTTACAACACCATCCTATGAGAAGCCAAACGGCACTCTCTATCCTGATTATACTGCAGCTGCATCCGGTTCAGCTCTCGGAACACTGTACATGAGCAACCAGGTCTCCACAATAAATATCCATTCTCCTGTGGCCAGCGGTGATCTCTATGTCAACGGAACACTGGTTACATATTTCACGGGCAATGATGTCAATATAACGTTAGAACCCGGATCATACCTGTTTGCGATTCACTATGCAAACGGCACCTTCTATTCTTCCATACTGGAGAACCTTACGGCAGGGGAATTCCTTTCCATAAGCCTTGGCGCTTACAAAGTGACCTTCACCGAGACCGGCCTCCCCGCTGGCACGGCATGGTCCCTTGACGTCGGCGGAAACACACTTACAACAACTGCTTCCGCCCTGGTGATGGGAGCTTCCAACGGAACATACAACTACACCATTTCCACTGCAAACAAAGACTGGAAGCCGACAGCTTATGCAGGAACCATTACAGTGTCAGGTTCAGACATGAACGTGACCATCACATTCCAGCCCGTTCTGTTCAGCCTGGTGTTCAGGGAGACTGGCCTTACCGCAGGAACAGACTGGTCTGTGACAGCAGGCAGCGTGACCAGGAACTCTACTGCCAGTACAATAACGTTCAGCCTTCAGAACGGCACCTACAGTTACACGGTCACTGGCATCACCGGGTACGTCGCTGGGGCATACAGCGGTTCAGCAGTGATCAGCGGCTCTTCAGCAACATTCACTGTCGCGTGGGCATCAGTAACACACAGGGTCACATTCACGGATACCGGATTGCCTTCAGGCGCCGAATGGTGGCTGAATGTCACGGGCGGGAGTTCATACTTCAGCACAGGCAGCAACATATCCTTCCTTGAAGCAAACGGAACCTACAGTTACCATATCTCCACCGCAAACAAAGACTGGAGGCCGTCCTCATATGTAGGCACATTCACTGTTTCAGGATCAGGCATCAACGAAACTGCCGCCTTCATGCCCGTTCTCCATTCCTTGAAATTCATCGAATCGGGCCTGAGCACCGGCACAAAATGGTCGGTCACAGTGAACGGCATCACAGAGAACTCAACCGGGTACAACATCACTTTCATGCTTCAGAACGGTTCATACACATACAGGGTGGCAGGCATTCCAGGCTACAGTGCGTCAAGCTACAGCGGAACGGTATCCATGTACGGTGCGCCCCTTTCGAAAAGCATTGACTGGACGGTTGTAACATACACGGTCACATTCACGGAGACCGGGCTTCCACAGGGCACATACTGGACGATCATTTTTGATGGAATCAGGGATACAACCGATAATTCAACAGTTTCGTTTACAACAGCCAACGGGACGTTTACCTACAGATTCGAGGGAACAGGGCCTTATTATGCAGTCACGAAGAACGCCACAGGATTGATGTCCGGATCTGCACAGGCAATATCAGTCGCATTTGCAAAGTATGCTGATCTGAAGGTTACCCTCACGCCCTCCAATGCCACCGTCTACCTCAACGGCACACTCATCAACAGCGCCAACGGGCTGGTCAACCAGAGCCTGAAGCAGGGCTCCTATGAGCTTGTTGTGAAAGAAAACGGCTACAAGACCTACTACTACAACTTCACATTGGCATCGGGGCAGGACAGGAACGTAACTGTGAAACTGAAGGCAATACAGTCATCTGCAGCCTCTTCCCGGAACTCAGAGGACATCTACGTCCTGGCAGGCATTCTTGCAATTATTGTTGTTATAGGGGGAGCCTACTCACTTTCCAGAAGGAGGAAGTGATTTTTTCCAGGCTCCTGTTTCATTCTCTCGGTAAACGCACATGGAAACCCCTGTTTGCCTGAGGTTACTCTCGTGCTTGAGGGGGCCCTGTGCCAGTGGGTGGTCTCCTCTATGCGCTTTTTCTCCCTGCGGTTCTTGTCCAGTTCCTGTATGATAATGCCCATTACAAAGATGAAGAGCGTTACAACCGAGGCGTTGTGCACGCTTATTCCGATTCTGAGCATTGCGTAGTAAGCCGTGAATGAACCTATGAATACGGCCACCACGTGCACGTGGTTCCTGTAGAGTGCAAGTGCAATCAGAAAGGCGATTATTCCGGCCGCAGCAGGCAGGTAGTAGGGGCCAGAAACAAACTCTGAAGTGCCGAGGTATGCCAGAACCCCGAAACCGGCAGACAGGCCGGCAACGAGAGCAAACGTCAGCACAAGTGCTCCGGTTAAGGCTCCGGCTGCAACTACCAGGTATACCGGAATGGAGTTCAGGTTAAGGAGCCCAGCAAGGTTGTATGCAAGAAATGCCCCGTAGACAAGCCCTGCGAACGTGAAGACAAATGTTCTGGAATCATTTCCGCCGAAGACCAGGTACAATCCCACTATCAGGAGCACTATCATCGCCCCTGAAAATTCAGCAACCGTCAGGCCCGTAGGGGTAGCTATTGCCTGGTGCATAACTTCCCTCAGGTATGACATGGTAATTCCTGTCATGCATGTCAGACGTAAACATATTATATAAGAGTTACTCTATAACTAAGTATTTAAGCGAATATTCTTTAATTAAATAAAATTATGCTTATTAGAAAATTATTATTATTTTCGGAAAATGGCAGACAAAAACGGGCATACCTCTGCCCCCATGCATGATCAGGCATGCCAGGAAGCCCGGCGTGAAAAAGCGGCTGGAACTGAACAGCTTCCTTAAATAACCACTGAATCCGGCAGAAAATGCCACCTCATCACTTCCTTAATGCTCATTCCTGCAGCAGAAACCAGAAGCCACTTAGTCGGCGCTTAGGGGTGACTTTCCCAGAAAAGGCGGTCATTCAACATTTCCGCTGCCGTTTTCTTCTCCGACCATAGAAAGAAACAGTTCTTCAAGGGACGTCTCCCTTGCATTGCACGACAGAAGCACTGAATCATGCTCAATTGCTGCCCTGGCAATCTTTTCCCTGATGTCAGTGACTCCGGATACTGTTATTTTGACGGACTTGGCGTCTCCTTCGGCCACGATGCACTCTGTTACATTCTCCATCTTTTCGACGTCAGAAAGCAATCCGTCATCAAGCTGGCTGAATTCTGCAATGTATGTGGTGCTCCCGCTTCTCTTTCCGGACAGTTCCCTGAACGTTCCCTCTGCCACACTCTTTCCCCTGTTTATGATGGAAATATTCTGGCAGATGTTCTGTACATCGTTAAGCAGATGTGATGACAGAAGGACTGTTGTGCCGTCTTTTCTCAGCATGGTCAGAATGCTCCTCATGTTGGCTGCTGCCGCCGGACATCATGTGAACAAAGGGTGGACGGAGGATTCGCATGTACTTGGATAGGCCGGGTGAAGACGAGAATGCTGATGTCCGGATGCACTTAATATTTTCAATTGCTAAACATTCGGTTTTTCGTAGTAATGGATATTATATAAAAATATAAACAAATTATTATATAGGCCCTGTTCTTTGCCCAATTTAATGAATAGGAAAATCGTAATCCTGATAACAGCAGCAGTCATGATCCTTTCGTCATTCACTGTTGCATTGAACAGTTCCACTGTTCATCCGTACGGCAGCTCATACAATGTGCCTCTTGCGTCCTCCGGTACAGCGCATAACGGCGATGTAACCATATACGCAAACGGTACTGTAAGCAATACCAGCGTAGTCCAGCAGTCCGGGAATACCTACTCGCTCCTTATGGGCATAAACGGTACCCTTACTGACCTTAGAAACGGTTCAGTTCTTGATGGAAAAGGCTTCACAGTCAACGGCCTGGGCACTCTGGCTGTAAACATCTATAACGTGACAGGTTTGACAGTCAGCAACCTCGGAATCGTGAATTCCACGGAAGGCATCAGCCTGCTGAATGTTTCTGCCACCATACTGGAGAACCTCTCTATTTCAGACTATGCAGCCCTCTCTGAAACAATGGTCAATCTTTACTATTCTTCAAACGTGACCGTTGAAAACAGCAACTTTTCATTTAACGGAACAGCTTCATCCAATTCCTATGGCATATACGCGTATTATGCGACATCACTCAACGTTTCTGGAAATACCATGACTGGGTACACCAGCGATGAATTTGTGTATGCCGAGTATGTTGGCACATTCACTTCCTGGTACAATACATATCTTGGGACGGGGGGCGG
>JBJKSW010000037.1:0-10916 GCA_046703525.1 Thermoplasmataceae archaeon | reverse complement strand
ACAGGACACTTACCGATTCCCCTGTAGGATGTAAAGCATTTCCTGCATATCTTCACCGAATCATGAAATCTCCTGTAGCTGAAGAATAGTGAGATACCAGCAACTGCAACCAGAATGTACCAGTTTTCAGACAGGAAAGCGATTACCTTCTTTCCGGGTGGAACTGAATGGTTGATGAAATTGACCGATACAGTTATGTTATGGCCTGATACGGTTACGTTTGACGGGGCGGCGGTGTATTCAGAAGGCCCGGAAAAAGAGAAAGCATATGTGCCGTTTGGAAGGTTTATTGAATCTGTTGAATGCGTGGAAGGGTGGTTTGAGTTTCCGTAGAGAACAGACCACTCACTGGAAGGAGGAAGTCCTGATTCCCTGACAGTTACACTGTATGTGTAAACTGTGAAATTGACCTGCAGTGTTTCTGATCCTGTACTCAAGTTGGCAGAATCTTTTCTGCCTGCAATTCTGAATCCCGGAACTGAGCGTACACTGAAAGAGTAAGTTCCAAAAGGTTCTCTGAATGTTATGTTGTCCGTGGAGCTGCTTTCCAATCTGCCGTTCATTTCAACAGACCATGTTTCCCCTGACGGCAGCCCGTTTTCATGAAGAGTCAGGTTGTACTCCCTGTCAGTTTTTACTGTCATGTTTTCCCGAAGCACGTGGCTCTCGGACACCACGGATTTCGTGGTAACAGTCAACCTGAATCCTGTAACGTTTCCGTTGAACAGTGAATTGTAGCTGTAGGATGAATGGCCCGATACGTTGAAGATGACACTGGAGTTTCCCGAAGTGGTTCCTCCCGAAAGCGACAGGATATCCAGGACCGAAGAATTGAGCGCCTGGTTACCGGTGTTTGTAACGTTCACGTAAAGCATTATCCTGCTGTCAGGAAGCCATCTGCAAGATCCAGAGAGCCGCAGGTACACGGAAGGGTAGATGACTATATTCCCGCTCTTGGTCATGCACTTTCCAGTTGCGGTGTAGTTCGCGAAGGATAGGGATAGCAGGATTCCTGCGCTCTCAATTTGTGATTCATTCCCGGGATCATAAAATGATGTAATATTTGCATATTGGCCGGCCAAGATCCTCCCTATCTTTCCGTGCGCGAATTCTGAACTGCTGTTGTTCAGAATAAGGGAAAGGTTCCAGGATATATTTTCTGAGCTGTAATACATTGAATGCAGGCTGAAGGTCACACTGTCTTTTGTATCGAAATGTGATGCCGCTGCATTCAGGGTTGCAATAATGTCTGGCAGTGCAAGCACCGGAGATACATATACTGATTGAAGGCTGTAATAGGGAAAACCCGGCAGCGTGATTCCTGATGTGATCCCATCAACAGTCAGGTTGTAATTTGGAGTCATGGTGACAGAATGTCCCGTCATGATGGCATCAGAAAGAATCAGCCCGGATGCCACTGATGAATTCAAGAACAGTACATAACGGGCGGAGAACTGATCAAGGGAAGTGGAGAGATATGCCTGTGCCGAATCTGCTGCACCGTTTAGTGTCCCGTTCAGGTTGGCAGGTGCAGTTGCGAATGTATAATTTGTCACACTGATGCCGTGGCTTTCAGGCCTGACATTCAGGTCTTCCATTGAATACAGGCTGCTGTTGCCATCCAGGAAGAAAGGTATGAAGCTTCCAGATGTATTTGAGATCGAACTGTCGATGAAAAACAGTGTTGAACTGTTTGAAAGAGCAACCGCATTCTTGTCGGGATTCTGAAGGCCAGGGTCGAGATAGGGCCTGTTGGAATTGATCCCCAGAGTTGAATTCAGCAGAATTGCAGATGTGTTTGACATCAGATAGTTGAAGTATGAGTGGCCCAGAATTCCAGAAGTGTCATTCGAGATTACGGTGGAGCTGAATTTCCACAGGGTGCTGTTAGAGCCGGTTGCATATGAAAGGTTCAGCCCGACGCTCAGGCCTGAGTTGATCTGTGAAAGGCTAATGCCGAAGCTCCCCGTTTTTATAGAAAACGACAGGTTTTCTTTTCTGAATACAGATCCAGTGGATGGAAGGTCGTATGATCCTATCCTCTCACCTGCATAATTGAATTCAAGGCTGTTGCTGTAAGGATTGTTTCCTGAAACCTGAACGCTTACATTAATGGCTGAGGCAATTTCAGATCCATTTGAAACAACATCTTCATGCAGTGGGATATTGCCTGTGTTGGAGATTGGCGAACTGCCGGTGTAATTGTAATATGAAGAATTCCTGTATTTTATGGCTGAAGTCCTGAAAAGGCCCGAAACTGTTGAGTTGGAAATAAGGACATGGCTTGATGCAATTGAGATGCGGAGGGACCTGTTCAGCATGGAAGCCGGACCGGGAGATGAAATGCTGGAGTTAAGCACTGTCACCGTAGAACGATCGAAGTGGAATGCACCCGAAACATCAATCTTCGAATTCAAGAACAGTATTCTGCTGTTTTTTCCGGACACCAGGTTAAGCTGCCCCTGGCCCGGGTACAGAAGGCTGATGCTGGAACCATTGAGGATCAGGATTCCAGACACGTGAATCCAGACGGCATGGTGCGAAATGACGGAAATGTTTGTGTCTGAAAATTTCAGCGTTGCGTTTTGGCCCACAGTAATGTTGTTCCCAATGTCATAACTGGACTGATAGGATAATGCATTTGAATTTCCCGGAATCGCGACCGGTGTCCTTTCAGATAAATTCCCGATTGGAGTATATAGAAGTAGAAGAGTCACCAATACCACTATTACATTGAGGGCATAGTGAGTACGGGACACAAAAAGGGATATTCCCCTATTATAAGAAACCCGCGGTTGTACAGCGCAGTCGCGGGGCTGTAAAAATGAAGATCAATCACAGATTCAGTTTTCGCTGACGTACGATTCGATATTTTCCACAATCTTTCCCCAGACCTTGCCGGATTCCCGAAGGTACTTCAGGTCGTTTGGCTCAATCTTCAGCCTTGGAGTGCCTGTGAAGCCCGTATACCTCCTGAAATCAGCGAGAATAAGTGACTCAAGAATTCTGTCCATAAGGAGTGAATAGTTGCTTCCTCCCAGATCATACGGTTTGAGCTTGCCAAGTTTTGACATAACGTATGAGGAGAAGGTCAGCAGGTATCTCGCAAGCCCTGCATTCTTCCTTAACCTGTAGAATGAATTAATGTCACTCATCCTGTAGCTTGAACCTGTGATCTGGTCTCTCTGCCTGAGCAGGAGCGAATAAACGCTTCTGACAGTCCTTGGCAACTTCTCAGTCCTGAAAATAACAGGTTCGTTCGACCTGAAGCTTATTCCTTTCCCGTCTCTTCCATATACTACAAGGCCCGTAACGCCGGTGATCCTCACAAGTATGTCAAGATCTTCCGCATCCCTAAGGTCCCTCCAGGTTCCGACCCGTTTGAAAACAACAGCAGGGATTACTATGAGATCAGAATACAGGACAATCTCGTCCTTTCTTGAAGTGAAAGAATGCAGCATGTCAGCATATTCAATGTCATACACTGTGGAAGGGTTGAACAGGACAACGTATGAGCCAAAGGAGTTTGACTGCATTATTCTCTTCTGCAATCCCGCGTTCCTGCCGTTGAACTGCCACAGCCTCACACACTCTATCTTCCCTGCAAGGTCATGCATCAGCTGCTTCTGCGAGCTCTCCGAATCCACGGGAAGAATAATCTCATAGTTCAGGCCCAGTTCATCCCCAAGGTCCTCAATGCTCAGAATAGACTTTTCAAGTATTCTTTCCCCCGAGTGAAAGGCCGCTATGAAAGAGAAACTCACAGAATCGTCCTTGACAACAAGGGCAGATCTCGAAACCTGATCAAAACTCTGGGCATTGTCCTGCAACACATATTAAATGAAGACAGACAATTAAATCTTCCGGGTTTGTGCTTAAGTATCAGCTACAGATATAGATATTGTGAAGGGTTCCCTGGCTAAGATAGTTATAATTGTGGTGGGTATTTCTCTGACCTCAGCAACGCTTTTCACAGCTTATACTATGTCCGGGCAACCGAAGGTGTATTCATACATACCTTCCGATTCAGAATTTGTTTCTCATTTCTCATATTCCAACGGCTCATACTACATGTTTGCAACAACCAACTCATACGCTGTGATAACCGGCACTCCGGTGATCCAGGTCGAAAACGCAATTTCAAAAGTCCACAGTACAAACGGGACTTCCAACATATCAATCAAAACTGCCATGTCATATCATGATTACAGCATATTCGAGATCAGCGGAATAAGCCTGTCTGAAGTCATGAAAGTCCTCGGCATTTCTGTTTTCAACAACTCGGTCCCGCTTCCTTTCGGCTCACTATCAGTTTACGTCACTGATCTCACAACAAAGTTCTCAATCATTGGATCGCTGAACGGCATCATATCATCCATTGATTCCTCATTACACAATACAGGCTTCACCGGCCTGAAGACGTACGTTAATGAGAACATTCCTTTCAGTTCTGCATTCTTCCTCCACAACACTTCACTGCTCTCAAGAATAACAATGAATGTCACTTCCACATCAACATTCGTTACAGTATATTCAAAGAATCCTGTATTGGTACCCATCATGCTAAACGTAAGCAACTTTGTCATAGGCGTGCGCAACCTGTCGGAACAGTCCATAACTTTTGAAATTGGGATAGGCTGGCTGGAAATACAGTCAATGCTGGGGAGCCTGATAAACTCGGTATCACAGAACGGAGGGTTGAATGTCAAAAACAATACAGGTATTCCAGTACTATTTTAGGAATTACTACAGGTCAAAGAGTTTCTACCTGATGCTCTCCATAGACCTCCTGATATCGTCTCTGCTGGTCTATTTTTCACTCATGTACTCAGGCAGCATTGACCGGCTCGTAGAGCCAATCATAGCGAACCCTCCAGTGGAACTGCTCAGAAGGCTCTTCGATTACATATGGAACTTCGCACTCATGTACCTTCCGGTCCTTGCAGCAGTTTTCTTCGGATCCCCCGCCATAAGCAGCGAGATTGAGGAGAGGACGGCCTTCCACATCTTCCCTCTGCCAATCGGCCGGTATTCACTTTTTGTTGGAAAATTCCTGGCCGCCATGGCCGTCTCCATGATCATATCACTCATTTTCCTGGCATTCGAATGGACAACGTTTTTCCTGGTATTCTCCGTGTTCCAGCCCGTTCAGTTCTACTATTCATTGCTCATTGTTGTTGTTTTCCTCTTTTCCATACTTTCCATAACATTCCTGTCAAGCGCAATATTCAACAGGAATCTGTATGCATACATCACTGTCTTCGTTACCTATTTCCTCGTATTTCCGTCCACATCATACGTTGTGAGCATTTTCTACGGGTATTCTCCATCTTACCTGCTCAATGTCGCTGCTGAAATACTTCAGAAGATATACGTGAATCTCAGCATTTTCAGCCTGCTCCAGGGATCATCAATAAATCCGGCCCCGATGAAGGACATCATCTACTCCATAATGATCATGCTCTCCTACGGCTTCATGTCCCTGGTTATTGCGCTCCTTCTGTTCGAAAGAAAGGAGGTGACGTGATGTCGTCCATAAAACTGGACAGCATAACTAAGGAATTCGGTGAGACACGCGCCCTTGACGGTGTAAACCTGAAGCTTGAGGGAGGATGCACCGCAATACTCGGGCCCAATGGAGCCGGCAAGACGACAATGATGAAAATACTGACAAGAATAGTGAGGCCCACTTCAGGCAAGGTGTTCGTAAACGGCCGGGACCTTACTGAATTCCCTGAAATATCACTCCAGAGCATAGGTTCACTGGTAGAGCAGCCTGAATTCTACCCATACCTGACGGGCAGGGAAGTCTTGACATTTGTGTGCAGAGTCAAGGGAATACCAAAAGGGAAAGTCAGGGAGGAAACAGGCAGGGTCGCACAGATGTGTGGAGTCACTTCTTTTCTTGACAGGAAAACAGGCGGATACTCAAGAGGGATGAAACAGAGGCTGGGGCTTGCACTCACACTGGTTTCCGACCCGGACATACTCATACTGGACGAACCGACTTTCGGCCTCGATCCCAAGGGAATCGTGGAGATGCGGAACATAATAAAGGACTACAGCAGGAAGGACGGCAAAACAGTCATGCTCAGCACGCATCTCATAAGCGAGGCTACTGAGATCAGCGACCGCATTGTGATTCTGGATATGGGGAACATAAAGTACGATTCCGCGGTGGAGGCGCACTCAAAGAAACTTCTGGTGAAGTTTGAGGAACCCCCCAGATCACTTCCTGAAAACGGCATAGTTGCCAGCATGGAGCAGAAGAATGAACTGACGGCCATCTTTGAGATACTTCCCTCCGCAAGGAATTCTGATCTCATACAGATTCTGTCATCAAACGGAATGAAAATCAGGAGCATGACAGAGACGCTCGGCATAGAGGAGATTTACATGTCAATAATGAATGCACATCCCAGGCTGGACAAGCTTTGATTTCATATCGTCGAAATACAGAAATAGAGCATTAAATACTCACTCACATTTTGCGAACCGTGGAACAGGGCGTTATGTCTTTCAAAGTGCTCATAAGTGACCCGGTGGACCCTATTCTAATCGAGATTCTGGAGGATAAGGGCTGTTCTGTAACCTATCTTCCTGAAGCGACAGCAGAGGATGTTCGGAAAAGAGTTGCTGAATTTGACGCAATTGTCGTCAGGAGCAGAACCAAGATCAACGGATCGGTCATAGGAGACACCGGCCGCCTGAAGCTTGTTGCAAGGGCAGGCATTGGCCTAGACACAATAGACACAGACTTCCTGAGGGAGAAGGATGTGGGTGTTGTATACGCACCCGGCGAATCAACAGAATCGGTTGCAGAACTTGCAGTCTCTCTCATGATAATGGGGAGCAGGAACATATTCACACTGTCCAGCAGGCTCAGGAACGGCATTTTTGACAAAGAAAAGGGTAGTGAACTGAGGGGCAGGACACTGGGAGTGATCGGTTTCGGAAGAATAGGGTTCAGGACTGCAGAGATAGCTCGTGCACTCGGAATGAACATAATCGCTTATGACATTTTCCGGAATGATGACCTTATGAAAAGAGTTGAGGGAAGATACTGCAGCCTTGAGGAATTGCTGCAGAGCTCAGACTTCATTTCACTTTTCATAACAATGAAGAAAGGGGATCAACCCCTGCTGGATGGCGGAATGCTTTCGAGGATCAGGCGCGGCGCAATCGTGGTCAATACCAGCCGGGCCGCTGCAATAGATGGTAAATCCCTGCTCTCTTCACTCAGGAACGGATCAGTCTCCTTCTATGGCGCTGACGTACTCTGGAATGAACCGCCAAGGGAAGGCTGGGAGCATGAATTGATCTCATTAGAGAATGTTGTCATTACTCCCCACATTGGTGCACAGACAGTTGAAGCACAGGAACGCATTGCGAGAAGGACAGCGTCGGAGATAATTGAATACCTGGAAAGGTTGCAATGACAGTTCTCCTCACTCCCGGCCCGGTAGATGTGAGTCCTGAAGTTCTGGAAGCCTCAATGTACATGTGCGGGCACAGGACTGATGAGTTCAGGGATATAGTGGGTTCATGCACAGAATCTCTAGAAAAACTGGCCGGAGCTGACCACGTTGCAGTAACAACAGGATCAGGAACGCTTGCGGTGGAATCGGTGATATATTCTTACCTGAAAAAAGGTGAGCACGTCCTGAACATTTCGTATGGTGAATTCGGAAACAGGCTGGGCGACTCGCTCAGGAGGAGAGGATGCGAAGCAAGGGCTCTCCACAGGGGAGAAGAAGAGGTTCTCCGCTATGAGGACATAGAAGAAATTCTGGACAGTGATCATGACATCTCCGCAGTCACAATTGTCCATAATGAAACGGGAAACGGAACTGCAGTCAGAAATCTTGGTGAAATAACAGCAAGGTGCAAGAATGCCGGCCTGAAGGTTATTGTCGATTCTGTTTCAGGTTTCGCTGCTCTCCCAATAAGCGTTGAGGGCATGGGCATAGATGTTTTTGCAACATGCGGGCACAAGGGAATTGCTTCTGTTCCCGGTGCTGCTATCGTGGCAATGGGAAAAGAATGCTATGACTCGCTGCACTCTGAAGACGTTCCGAACTATCTTGACCTTTCAAAGTCGATCCATTTCATGAAGAAGAATGAGACTCCCTACACGCCGTCCGTGGGAACATTCAAAGCATTGAGCGTAGCGCTGGATTTGCTGGAAAAGGAAGGCATCGGTCGGCGGCTAAGGAGGACGTCTGAAATAGCGGAATATGCCAGGAGAAGGTTGGTTGACAGCGGTTACGGAATAGCAGGATCAAAGGAGACCTTCTCGGACAGTGTCATAAATATCATCCTTAACGGAGAGTCCGGTCCGGTTGTATCGAAACTCGCCGAATCAGGCTATATTGTATCCAGAGGAATGGGAGAACGATCGGCCTCCTCCATCAGGGTCGGCGTCATGGGAAATGTCTCAAAGCAAACGGTTGACAGTTTCCTGGACATCCTGTTTTCACATTCCTGAGCTGTCCGACCGTGCAAAATTTAAATGCACAGTGTCAATAAGCCAGAAATGGAAGAAATAAGCAGCAATGAGGCGAGTGTCCTTAAATACCTCTCATCAGGCACCCCGGACTTCATCCGGGAGCACGATATCACAATAGAGGACATGGATGAACGCTCAGTATCAAGCGCTGTTTCCTGGCTTGAAAGCAAGGGCCTTGTTGAATGCAGACGTGAAACTTCTTCCACATTTTCTCTCACCGGTGAAGCAGAATCATACCTTGAGCACGGACTGCCGGAAGAGAAGCTGCTGAATCTGGTCAGGTCAGGAAAGAATTCCATGAAGGAAATCATGGGAGATCTTGGTGCAGAGGGCAGGATTGCACTGGCTCAGATAGCCAAATTTGGCATAAAACCCGAAGCAGGCGTTATAAAAATATCTGACTATGGAAGCATAACCAAGGAAATAGAAGCCAGAAAGGAAGCACTTTACAGGATCCGGAATGGAGAAATGCCCGACACCAAGCTTCTGGATCATCTCAAGTCAAGAAGCGGTCTTCTCACGGAGAAGAAGATAACAACAAGGTCTGTCAGGATAAATGAAAAGGGAAAAGCTGTTATCGCAGGCTATGACTCTTCAGGAATGATAGATGCACTTACGCCTGAGATCCTTCTTAACGGATCATGGAAGGGCAGGAAATTCAGGCACTATGACCTTGGAAGCAAAGTTTCACGCCTTGACGGAGCATACTTCCATCCGCTCACAGTTCTCATCAACAGGGTCAGGGAAATTTTCTTCGACCTTGGATTCACAGAAATGGATGGCCATTACATTGAAACTGCAGCCTGGAACATGGATTCCCTGTTCATCCCGCAGGACCATCCGGCGAGGGAGCTCCAGGACACTTTCTACATCGAGTCTGAATCGCCTCAGGAAATTGAATTTCCGGAGATACTTGAAAAGATCGGGAAGATCCACGAAAAAGGATTCGGAAAATATTCAGGCTGGGGATACAAATGGAGCAGCGAGGAAGGCAGGAAGCTTCTCCTCAGGACCCATACAACAGTTTCAACTGCAAGATACCTGTATGAACACAATGAACCACCTGTGGCAGCATTCTCGGTGGAGCGCGTTTTCAGGCATGAAAGCGTAGACTGGAAGCACCTTGCGGAATTCTACCAGATAGAGGGAACTGTGTACAGCAGGGATGCAAACCTCAGCACGCTCAAGTGGCTCATGGGCGAATTCTACAGAAGGCTCGGCTTCAACAACATCAGGCTGATACCTTCCTACTATCCTTACACGGAGCCGAGCATGGATGTGGTCGTGAAGGTTGGAAACAGGGAAGTGGAGCTTGGAGGTTCAGGCATATTCAGGCCCGAGGTGGAAAAGATACTTGGGCTGAAATCACACGCCATTGCCTGGGGTCTCGGCCTTGAAAGGCTTGCGTTCCTGTATTACCAGATGAATGACATAAGAGGGATCTACAACAGCGACATAGAGTGGCTCAGAACATACAAGATCAGTCCTTGAATACAGCTCCGCCCCTTCTTCCTTTGCAGACTGAGCACATACCGGCCGGGCCTGCGTGTTCAGGGCAGTATGGCCTGAAACACAGCTTGCATGTCGCATAAGCTTTCTTTCCGCACACGTGGCACATGCCTGGAACCATGCTTGTACAAGGCACAATTGTCTTAAAACGTTTACCCAGAACACTGCATCTTCTGAGTTGACAATCACGGCATCAGTTTGACAGCTATTTTTTAATAATGCCGTCTCATATTATTTTATGAAATATGTTGCTATCCTACCGCCATACCTTCCTGTGGAGCAGATAAGGCAGACTGCAGTACAGGTCATGGACTCTCTTGAAATAACTTCCGATCCGGATGAAATAAGCGGGCCAGACGTTGAGGCGCTTGTTGTCACAACATTCACAAGAGTGGACAGCGCACTGATTGATCGCTTCCCGAACCTGAAATTTGTGCAGGTTGCCAGCACAGGATACGACAACGTCGACTTGGACTGCCTCAAGAACAGGAACATAATGCTCAGCAACATTCCTGTTGCAAACAAGGAATCTGTTGCAGAACACGTACTCACAATGGTGCTTGCATTCGAAAAGAACCTGCTTTTCTTCAATTCTGAAATCCGTGGCGGAAACTGGCCCATGCTCACTAATTCAAGGGACCTGCAGGGAAAGATTTTCGGCATAATCGGCATGGGTGCGATCGGAATCAAGCTCGCAGAGAGGCTGCTTCCATTTGGAGTCGGCATCCTGTACAATGATGTCAGGAGGCTTCCCGAGGAGACTGAAACTGAACTCGGCATAACCTACGCTGAACTGGATTCACTTCTGTCTGAATCTGACATAGTTTCACTTCACATGCCGCTGACGGATGAAACTAAGAGCATGATGAACTGGGACAGGTTCTCGAGGATGAAGGAC
>JBJKSW010000036.1:0-18416 GCA_046703525.1 Thermoplasmataceae archaeon | reverse complement strand
TTGTTCTGCATGGCATCTCTGCCGGATTCTCTTTTAGTGCCTTCTTTTAATATGAATATTGGTTGTCCACCCATCTTAAACACTCCGATGAGTAAAAATAAACTTCTATATAAGTGTTGCTAATTCTTCACCCTGTGTGGTCTCAGTTCCGTGTACACCGTTGAATAGGCGCTTTCAAAACGCAAACGTTCTTTCATGTTCTTTCCTTATAAGCTTATTTGTTTATTTAGATTGAACTATGTCAATTTTAATATAAATTATCTTACTTAATCAATATATGCTTAAATAATGCCATTAATAACAAGAGTTAGTATCAATAACTTATTTATATTATTTAATATTTAATAGCTGGTGAAGAAAAGACATGTTACCTAAGAAGTTAGTTTTGGTTGCACTGGGCATAACTGCAATGTTTCTTCTGACTACGATGGCAGGGACGGCGTCATATGCAAGCTCACCATCGCAATCGGGCGGAAGCGGTTCGGGAAATTATCAGTTTATGCCTTGGATATGCCAGTTTTGCGGAAACCAGACGAATTACACAAGAACAATAATCGAACACCACAATCTCTTTACTGACCTCTCATACGAACAGTATTACCTGGCTGCGAACGGGAGCTTTCAGTCACTGGGAGTCCCGGATGAGGTTGCTATGGCACACAGATACCATCTGAAAGCGTTTCCAATGATCATTTCATCAGATCCAGCTTATATGCATCTGCTGTTCAGCGACTCTTCCATACAACAGGCATTCATATCAACGGCAGTTCATACTGCAGTCTTGAAGGGATATGCCGGATATAACATTGATTTTGAAGTGCCTTATTACAGTGATTCCGCCAGAGTTACCAGTTTTGTGTCAAACTTTTCAAGCGCTATGGTTCAGCAGGGAAAACAGCTCACCCTGGATGTGATAGGTTTTCATGGTCCGATAACCAGCTCTACCTACGGGTCTGCTTACAATTACTCTGCGTTGAGCAATACCTCTGTATCGCTGATAATTGTTGAAGACTATTATGCGTGGACTGATTTCATACAGGCCGTCAACTATTCAGTTGCACACATTGCCCCCGCAAAACTTATGATGGCGCTTCCGGACTATGGCTACGCGTTTTACGTCAATGCCACATCCAACTCGCCTTTTCCCAACAATCTGATACCGCCATACGTGAACTATTCATACAGCGGCATGTATGGTGCACTCAAGGGAATACTGAAAACAGCAAGGCTTAATGGTGCCCAGATAACCCACCACTTCAGCAATTTCTATGCCGAATCCTACTTCCAGGTCATTTACAGGAGTTCCCCTGACGTGGGCAACCAGTATTATTATGTTGGAATGCACGGAATGAGCATGAGGCTGCATTACATTGAGTCCATGGGAATTCATAAGGCCGCACTCTGGAGAGCCGGAGCAACAGCCCCCGGAATATGGCCTGCCATTCACCAGTACAAGGACTTTGTAGAATTGTTCGACAACCTTGGCTTCAGTTTCCCGTGGACAATTATTGCGGAAGCCAGAAGTTAACCTCTATAACATCCTGTTAATTTTTTTAAAACTTCTATTTTTATTTCAATTCATTCAACGACATTTTCCATGAGGACAAAACAATTTTAAGTGATTCTATGTTGCGTGGTTTCATGAAATATGTACCATTTGGAGGCACTGGAATAAAGGCGTCCAGCCTTATTTTTGGAACCTGGTACCTCCCGCACGAAGACACACAGGATGAGTCCGGAGTTTTTCCCGTCAGCCGCGAAAGGACAATTTCGGTAATAAACAAGGCCATCGAGGTTGGAATAAATGTAATCGACACTGCAGATGTTTACAGGGGAGTTTACAAGAGAGGAACCGACAACCCTGATTATGAAGGGGTCGGCAGATCAGAGAAGATACTTGGCGAAGCCATAAAGGGACACGACAGGGAGTCTCTGGTGCTGGTTACAAAGGTCACAGGAAGAACAGGTATGCTTCCCAATGATTCCGGTCACAACAGGAAACACATAAGAAAAGCAGTATCGGACAGCCTGGAGAGAATGGATACAGACTACATCGACGTATACCTGCTTCATGCGCCTGATTCAACCACTTCACTTGAAAACGCGCTCAGGTCTATGAACCACCTCATCGAGGATGGAAGCATTCTGCATTATGGAATATCGAATTTTCAGCCTGAACAGATAGAGGAAATGTTCAGCATATGCAGACAGTCTGGCCTTGAGCCGCCCTCAGTCATTCAGGATGTCTACAACCTGATCAACAGGGATTTTGAAAATGGAAAGTTGAGGCTGATTGAGAAGTACAACATGGGAGCCATGATATACAGCCCGCTGGCGCAGGGAGTTCTTGCAGGAAGATATTCATCCGGATCAGAGGGAGTTGCAAGAAAGGATTATGACGGGTACTTTGCGGAAAAAGCACCGCAGCTGACTTCACAGGAAATAGTGAATACATTATCTGAGATAAGTGTTGCAAGGTCCGTTTCCATGGCAAAGATATCGCTTGCATGGCTCATGTCAAGGAGCAGGAATATATTCCCGATAGTTGGGGCGTCAAAAACAGAACAGCTTGTTGACAATGCCGGCTCTGTTGATTTAGAGCTCTCAGCCGAAGACCTCGCCAGGCTTGATGGAAAAGGACAGTAAAACCTGAAAAACATTGTAGCGCCAGACAGGCAGGAGTCTTGGCACCCGATGTACATTTCTTTGTTTCACATGGGCTTTCCAACAGATGAGACTTATAATATAACCTGCCCAATATCTGAACCGAAGCGGAATGTATGATGAACTGAGAGGAAAAGTGGCAGTAATAACAGGGGGTTCAAGCGGCATAGGGTCTGCACTGGTTGAAGGATTCTCTGAAGAGGGGTGCAGGACGGTTAACCTGGACTTGAATCCTGCCGAAAGCAGCAAGGGAAAATTTTACAGGACCGACGTTTCTGATGAAGAGAACGTCAAGGCTTCCATCCGCAGCATTATTGAAGAGTTCGGAAGAATCGACACTGTCATTAACAATGCAGGCCTGAACAGGACTTCAGCCATTCATGAACTTGAACTGGCAGACTGGAATTTTCAGTTGAACGTCAATCTTGCGGGCACATTCCTGATGTCAAAGCACTCCATACCGCACATGATTCGACAGGGATCCGGAACAATAATCAATATCTCCTCGGTCAACGGCATTATGCCTGAAGGGAAGGACAGCGCTTATGCTGCAAGCAAAGCCGCAATTCTGAGCCTGACCAGGTCCATAGCCGTCGAGTATGCCCCGGAAATCAGGAGTATTGCCATAGTCCCCGGCTCTGTGAGGACTCCCGCCCAGGAAAGAACCATATCAGAAATGAGGGGGATGGATGCAAATGCCCTGAAAAATGGGTATTCCTCCAGATCGGATGCACACCCGGCTGGGAGAATAGCAGAACCCGGCGAAATAGCTTCTGTGGCTCTCTTCCTCGCCTCATCCGGTGCCTCCTTCTTGAACGGCTCACACATTATTGTCGATGGTGGCCTTCTTTCAAGGAATCCTGCATCACTGTACGGAAGAAAATCCTCTAGATGAAGGGGAATCCGGTCCGTGGGTGGAGCTTCGGGAACTTATATCTAGGAAATAGCACATGAAGTGCAAATGAGCATTCTTATCAGGGGCGGCCATGTAATTGACCCGTCCGGAGGCATTGACGATGCAATGGATGTGGGGATTGAAGGCAATACTGTAACTCAGATTGAAAGCAGGATTCCTGCCGGAAAATATGACAGGGTGATTGAAGCGTCAGGGAAGATAGTTGTACCCGGACTGATTGACATGCACACCCACGTAGCTGAATACCTTACTCCGGGTCTTGGGATCAATGCAGATTCTTACTGCCTCGCAAGGGGTACAGCAACAGCAGTCGATGCGGGATCAACAGGCGAACTGTCATTCCCGTCGTTCAGGAAATTCATAATCGACAGGTCTGAGACACGCATATTTGCGTTCATCAACTACGAGTCTCTTGGAATGATTGAATTTCCGCCTGCGAAAACGGGCCAGAGGTGGCCTGAACTGACTTTTTCAGACAATGAATCCATGCATGAACTGTTTGTCAACGAGGATGCAACAGCAAAGATGATCAGGAAGAACAGTGATGTGATCAGGGGAGTCAAGTGGGCCCACAGGGGGCCTGAGAGCTTCAGGAAGGCGGCAATGTTTGCCCACGGCGCCAATATTACCCTCATGGCCGAGAACCACCATATGCCTGGCTCACTCTCCCACCTCAGAAAAGGAGACATCGTCACGCACATATTCCACAACGATTTCAACAGGGTGGCAGGAAGGATTGACGGCATGCTCGATGCTGACGGAGAAATACCTTCAGAATACCATTCGGCAAAGAAAAGAGGAATCCTGTTCGATCTGGGGCATGGAACGGCCAGTTTTTCATGGAGCGTCGCAAGAAAGGCCCTTGAGGAAGGCATCTTTCCTGACATCATAAGCACTGATCTCTGGCTGAGCAACACGGCCTCTCCGGTGGTTGACCTTCCAACCACAATGAGCAAAATGCTCCATCTTGGAATGTCCCTTCCCGAAGTGGTGAGATCTGTGACCCAGACGCCCGGCAGCATCCTTGACAGATCTGGAAAAACAGGATCGCTGAAGCCCGGCTCCACGGCAGATGTCACCGTTTTAAGCGAGTTGAAGGGCAGTATAGAACTCACTGATTCCACCGGAACAACAGTGAGGGCTGAACGAGCACTTGTTCCTGAAGCAGTTGTCCGCAGAGGAGTGCAGGTAGTCTAAGCGGCATTCCCGGAGCATGCCAGAGTACACAACTTCATGAGGTCTTGATATCTCTGATAGCGGTGGCGAGCGCATCGAGCCTCGCCTCAGTAGCCCATCCGTAATTGTATACATTCAGGCCGCCGGTATCGAGATGAGAAAGCGAACTTACAGTTTCCCGGATCTGGGAAATCTCTGACACCGTTGGTTCAGTTATCCTGATTACAGGATATATCCTGTTTCGTCCGCCGGTCATTTCAATAGCCTTTCTCACTGTCCTTACTATCTCTTCTTTTTCAGGGAAATAAGTGATGAGGTCAACTCCGTCTATTTCTCCCGGCAGCTCCCCAAGTTCCACTCCTTCATTATATCCGGTGGTACTTCCGCTTATGATTTCCAGTGATGCTTCCTGATTGTATTCACGGACTGCATCAGATATTTCGAGCAGTATCTCTGTGACATTCTGTTTCTTGAATTCCAGCAGTTTTCCAAATCCTTTTTCTTCAATTTCGCCGGAAGTGATTCCATTCACTTCTTCCCCGTTCTTCCCTCTTTCCGAATTAAGCGATCTCCGTATATGTTTCCTTATTTCAGGTATCATTGAATCCAGATTGAACCCGGATTCGGCTGCCTTTGACTTGCAGGTGATGCAGTAGCACATTGAGAAAAGATATGAGACCACAGGTTCAACTGCCACGCCGAAGTTTTCGTGATGATTTCCGTGGGCAAGCCCTGAAGGATAGAGGGAAGCTTCGAGCTGTACAGCAGATACACCATAGGATCCGGCGATGTTTGCCGACAGGGCGGCCATATAATTTCTCACGTCTCCCCTGTTCGGGCAGAGATAGTTCTCACTGGCATTTCCAAAAGGATCAACAATGGCGAGTTCCGGATACTTTGATGTGAAGGAGCTGTTATGTAGCATTACAGTCCAGGAGGCAACGTCCACATTGAAGTCCCCGGCCCGCTCCGAAAGTATCTGCAGCACATCCCGATCATGAAAATTGCCGCTCCTGATGGGCTTGATCCTTGTGTTTCTGAAATAACTCTCATCAAAGTCAAAATAAACAACACCCTCTTCAGGAGTATACAGTGTTCTCTTTCTGTTGTGCGGAAGTATGAACCTTCCCGTGTGATAGCTGGAAGCAATATTGATTGTATCTATTCCTGACTCATGCAGATATGAGAGCACATTTTCAGGGCCGTCATCCAGAAGGTCCCATGGATGAACGTACATTGCGTATCTCTTGCCGTTCATTACTCCTGCTTAGCGCCAGGTTGCTTAAGTTCCTTTTTCTGCCTGTTATGATGGAAAGCTGCTCCCAATCGCTCCACTATTCTCTCCTGCCCCTGCCGGCTACCCTCAGCATTTCTGCTTTTCCCGAGCCGGAGAACGCAAGCGCATAGTCCCAGAAGTCTGTAGTGGTGCAGGCATGATACGGCAGGATCACAAGCCTGTCCCCTATTTTCAGGTCGCCTGAATCATCGCTGATCACAGTGTGCTCCTCTGACATCGCCAGAACCCGGTAACTGTTTCCATTACTGTCCTGCACTGCCGGATATGTTCCCTGGTCAAGTGATACCGATTTGTAACCGGAATCCAGAATGTAACGGCCCTTCCTGTTGCCACCGCTCATCACCTGGGAAACAACCCCCATTGACAGATCACCGGATGCGCAGAGGTTCATTTCAAGGCAGTGCATGTCATAATAGGCATATGTTCCTGGCTGCAGCTCTGTAGCTATGCGTGTTTCTGACCAGGAATGTGCCGACGGTGTACCGCCCACTGAAAAAGTGCACCCCTCAAGTCCCCTCTTCTCAAGTTCCATGAATGCATGCTCGAGCAGCCCGGCCTCACGGAGCACCTCCTGTCTTCTGCTTTGCTCGCTGCGGGAAGAAATCTGTCCGTCGAAAGCCATTACTCCGTTGAATTCAAGCGACTTCCTCTCAAGGAGCATGTCAAGAAAACCCCTGAATTCCTGAATGTCAACGCCGCAGCGATCCATCCCCACATTGACATCAATCATTACAGGCAAAGTAATGCCTGCTCTCTTTGCAGCACTATCCAGTCTGTTCAGGCCATACTCGCTGTCTGCGGCCACTGAAAGAGTGCATCCGTTCAGGATTAGCTGGCACAGCCTTGCAATCTTTCTGTCGTCGATTATCTCATTGCTGACAAGAATTTGATCAATGCCCCCATTGAACATGGCCTCCGCCTCCGACACTTTCTGCACACAGATTCCGGAAGCTCCTGCCCTGAGTTGCATGGATGCAATTTCCGGTATTTTGTGTGTCTTCGAGTGCGGTCTCAGCTTCTTGTTGCCGGATTCCGCCAGCCTCTGCATTTCACTTATGTTCTCGCCTGTCCGGTCCATGTCTATGACCATGCAGGGTGTGTCTTCAACAACGCCTATGGCCCTTTCAAGATTCATGAAAATTCACCTGACGCTCTCCACAGTCACCAGTCAACAATATTTAAGCATATCTTGAATTCCAAGCCTGTGACATCTGATTCAGCTGAAACTGTGGGGCAGCATTAGAAATCCGGAACAGAATGTGCAAAGAAGAACCAGTAACTCCGCTTCCGGTTGATCAGAAATTCTTTTCAAAGAGGCACCTGTATCGTGTTAGGACTGCCATCCAGGATGAATATGCTCTTATGCTCTCTGGAAAGATAGCTATTACATTCGGAGGTAAATGATGGGCAGCATTCTTCTTTCTTCAACGCTTTTCGAAATCAGGGATAGAGGAGTAAGCACAGTGTTTCTCCTCTTGACAGAGGGCAAAGATACCGGGCTGTACCGGAATTCCGGTTTCAGAGAAACAGGAAGGCATACCGTGATGGACCCAAGGTCTGAAAGAGTCGGCAGCACGAAAACGTAGTGACAGCCAAATGATTTGGATGACTCCTCCGGAAGCATGAATCGCATTTTTTAATAACGCCTTCGGACATTCGGAGATGTGCAGTTTGTTGACCTACACGAAGATTTTGGAATAACCTCCTCTTCAGAGAATGTTTTTGCGGACACTGTTCAGAATAATCTTCACAAAGTGGAAGATATCAATGATATTTTGATATTTTCGGCAATTTTTCCCTTCAGGGGAACCTGGGCAAGAAACAGCACTGACAGTACTCACGGGAGGATTGAAAAATCCATGATACCTGATCCTTCAGCTCTGTTCCATCAGGCCGGTTTCTACTCATACCTATCGAGGACCGGAAGAGTCAGAATATTGAAGGATTCTTCCCAGATAGACCTGGAAGTGCCGAGGTTTCTGATCTCCATGGAAGGGTGCGATGTGATGGCAGACTTCTCTGATTCATATCTCCTTTACGATATGGGAATCCGCTGTTTGGGCTTTACGTGGAATTATGACAACAAATACGCTGCATCCTGCTATTCCAAACGTGACTATGGCCTCACGGGCTCCGGTACAGAACTTGTAAATGCATGCAATGAACTGGGTATGATCGTGGACATGGCGCATGCAAGCGAAAAAGCCACAATAGAATCCGCCGAAGTCTCATCCGGCCCTGTCATAATCACACACACAAATGTCAGCAGTCTCTTCAGCCATGAAAGGAACGTCAGCGATGCCGCAATAGAAGCGGTGGCCAATTCGGGCGGAGTAGTCGGAATCAGCGGAATCGGAGAGATGCTGTCCGGAAATCCTGACATACGTGACGTTGCCAGGAACATAAACTACATCGGCTCACGTTTCGGATGGGAATCAGTTGCAATCGGAACTGATTTTCTCGGAATGAATGCAAAAACCGAGGGTTTCAGGGAAATTCAGGATGTTGAAAGACTTGCCCAGCTCATAGAGCATCCGGACATGGTTATGCACAGGAATGCAAAGCGTGTGTTGCACAGGATTCTTAAGTGAACATCAGCGCATATTTTTCAAGTATTAAGAGTATGCAGGTAACCATGAGTGAGAATGGTATCAGACACGTGGACGTGGAGGGGCTCCCAAAGGGCGGGCCCTACTCAAACGCAGTTACAGCTGGAAAAATGGCATTCCTGTCCGGACTCACTGGACAGTCGGAATCAAACAGGAGCTTTGCAGACCAGTTCAGGTCAATCTCCGAAAAACTTGAACGTGTCCTGAAGGCGTGCAATTCAAGCATTAATTCGGTCGTGAAGGTGACAGCCTACCTGAAGCACGGGAACGATTTTCAGGAATTCAACAGCCTTTTCTCTGAACTCTTTAAGCAAAGGCCCGCCAGGACAACTGTTGTGGCCGGATTTGCGGCGGATGACATACTTGTTGAACTGGATGTGGTTGCGTTGAAAGAGGACTGACTGCATTCATCATTTTAATGCAGATCCTTTGAATGGAGCCTTGAGGCAACTGCCCAGATCTTCGACTGAACTGCATTCAGGTTTTCCTTCTTCCTTTCCACCAGCCAGAGGCGTGAGAAGCTGTCCGACAGCCGGATGAGATCTTCTTCTCCTGCAGACCCCGCTGAAAGGCGGCATACTGTATGCAGAAAACTGACGGCAAATTCCAGATCACCCGGAAGGATAGTTTTGCCTGCATCGGATACAATGGATTCAGCCTCTCCAGCCAGTTCAAATTTCTGTTCCGCAGCCGGCTCGTATGAGTAGAGAAAATCCCTCGCCTTTTTCATCAATCCCTTTCTTCCAAGCCTTTTTCTGATGTCAAGCACATCCGGGGACTCTCCGGAGAGTGCCATCCATTTGTTTTCCCATTCCCCGTTTCCTTCTGCAATTTCAATTGAAGCGGCTATCAGGGGGTATTGAAGTGAATAGAGGCATTCTGATCCCTGGTCTCCCCATGTGGTTATCAGGAAGCCGTTCAGGCCATGGCCCGAGGCAGCACCGAGAAATCCACCTATATTCTTCAGGGCATCATCATAGTCCGGATAGTAGGTGCCATATGAGTGGAGGCTCGGGCAGGCGAGCTGCTTGTCAAGGTGTCCGATTCCAAGTATTCTGCTGCTGAAGTAGTCAATGCTTTCCGGAGAATAGTCCCAGTTTGCTATTGAAACCTCATTCCACAGAGCATCGTTAATGACACCTTCCCAGCGGCTCTTCCCGATTTCAGGCAGAAACATGCCATTGAGCATGTCTCCCCACATCATGGCACTCTTTCCTGAATGCATGACCATTTCAATCAGCTTCCTGTAGTGCGCTCTGTACAGTTCCGGTCCCTCGAATCTTCCTGTTCTGTCCAGAGTTCTTCCCCTTCCGAGAGACCATGTTTCATCCCCTCCTATGAGCACCAGTTTGCTCTTTGAAAGCTCCAGAACGTCCCGAAGCATTCTTAACGACAGTTCTGAAGCCTCAGGATTTCCTAAGTCAATGCAGCCATCATTTCTCCACCACATTTCAGAATAACCGCGATATTCAGGCATTGAAAGGACATGTTCCATATGGCCGAGTAGTTCAAGTGACGGGAACACGTCAATGCCCAGCTTTTCGCCGTAATCTTCTATTTCCCTGAGCTCTTCAGGAGTAAGCCTGCCTCTTTCCGAGCCAACGCCTTTGAATGATTTCCACGGAAAGAGATCTTCGACATACAACCCGAGCGCATTGTATTTTGTAAGGAAAAGAAATCTCAGCAGCTCCTTGAATTTCCCGACTCCTGGAACGCCCCCCCTTGCAATGTCTATGTGAAATCCCCTGAATTTGAATGTGAATTCTTCCTTCACATAGGCCTCAGGGAGGAAACCGGGCCTCTGCTTGGCAAGCTGAACCACTGTTGCTGCCGCTGCATGGCGGTTCCCGGAGTACTCAACAATCCCTTTGCTTATCTTGACCGTTGATTCTTTGCCTGCAGATTCCCTGAACTGCCAGTCTCCGCCGTCAAGAGCAAATTCAGCAAAAACAGGGTCTTCTCCTGAACCAAATCCTCCAAACCCGAACCACCTTCCTGAGAATGAGGTTTCCTCCGGTTCGGGAATCAGACATATTTTCTTCTGTTCTTCCGGGTGCATCAAAATTGAAATGCTGAAGAGTCTGTTAATTCTTTCATCGCGTGTCCCGGCGAAATGATTTTAGAATAGAAATCTGTCTGAATTGTCAGATATAATTCAGATCATCTGTGAACATCAGAGGAATGGCCATGGAACTTTCTGAGGTTCCAAAGAATGCTTTCGTGATTTCTGAAGGGCCCGATGCCAGTGAACGATTCTTCCCCCTAGCAAACTGAATGCCTTTTCCGTGGTCGATGACATTCACTTCTATGCCTCTTTTTTCGAGAACTTTTTCAAGTTCGCATACAAGGTTTTCCGGATCTACCACCCTTACTGTACCCTGTGTTCTGGATTCCCGCATAATTATGCCGTTCTTCCTGAAAATATGGATCAGCTCAGAGTCTGACGGATGGATCTTCATCTCTATGGCATCAGCTTTCATAAGATCTGAAATCTGTTTCAGGGAACCTGCAACAGCGGGCCTTGAGCCGGCATATTCCATCACTGTGACTTTCTCTTCACCCTTCTTCTTGAATGCCACCGCATATGCGACTCTGACGCTGTTCGAAACAATTTCGAACAGTTCCATCCTGAAATTCATCCTTCTGAACCAGACTGATGACAGAAGGATTTCCATTAGCTTATCATCCCTCTCAAACCTGTAATTTTCACTGTTGTATAATTGAAGTGCCCATTCCACTGCACCGCTTCTGTCGCTAACCGGATTGACTTCAAGGTCCTGCTTCAACCGTAACCTTTCAGCCTCAGAAGCACTGATTTCAGTTGAGAGGACAAGGCCGGTTTCAACACAACCGGCCCTGGAATATAGATTTCTGCTCCCTGAAACAAGGAGAAGTGATATTCTGTCTCTCCTCAGGTCTGACAGAATCCTGTCCAGTATAGAGCTCGCATAACCATGCCCCCTGTGTTCCGGCAGAGTCGCAACAGAACCCAGGGATGCCACGGATACAGGTTTCCCTTCTATGAATGCCTTCCATTTCTTTATTCCTGCATGACTCACGGGTTGACCTCCAATCTCGACATAATAGAGATTGCCGGAATTCTCAATGCTGAACAGATGGGGGAATTCATCGCCCATCCTGTAGCCCTGAGGAACGCCTTTCCGCATTACCTCATCCACAACTTCAACCAGTTCAGGGAGAACTTCCGGATTTCCTCGTTTTACCTCAACTCGCCCTTCCATTGTTCCAGTTATTCGTTAGACATACCAGTCTCTTTGTTTTTACGGCGGAAGCGGGTCCGACATGTTATAATAATTCACGCTGCTTTTGTGCCAGATTGAACTCCAATTTTCCGCCACAGGTTGTCCTTTTTGACTTCGACGGCACGCTGATAGACAGCGAGAAGCCAACAATCGACCTTGCTGAGCCCATAATATCAGGATATCTTGGGAGAAAGCTCACTGATTCAGATATCAGGCTGCTCAGGGGAAAAGTCTGGGTCAACGTTTTCAGGGAATGGTTTCCGGGAAAGGAACAGAAGGCCTATAACGAAATTGTGGAGTGCTGGAAGGACGCAGACCCTTCAATTGACATGTATGACGGAGTCAGGGAAATGATATCCGGACTCAAGGAGAACGGTTACAGAATTGGAATCGTGTCCTCCCGGGAAACAGACCTCATTGAAGAAATTGTTGAAGAATTCTCCATGGCACATTTTTTCGAGGTCATTGTCGGCCAGGACAAGACCGCAAGACACAAACCACACCCTGAACCACTGCATCACGGATCAGGAAAGCTGGGAATATGCAGTTCTGAATGCATCTACATTGGAGACCAGCCCGGAGATGTTATAGCATCAAGGGAGGCTGGAATGTTCAGTGGAGCTGCCCTGTGGGGCCAGGCTGACCCGGAGGAAATGAAGTATTCGCTTCCCGACTTCTTTTTCCACTCGCCTCCGGGCGTCCTGAAACTGCTTATCAGATAACACCGGGGAAACAGGTGCAATGAAACACATATAACTGCCGTTGAAATTGACCCTCATGATTGAAATTGAGAGCGTTCCGATCGGGTCAAAGACTTTCCAGTACGTGAGAATAAGCATGGAAAAGGCCCCACTGATACTTCTGAAAGGTAAAGTGGGGTATGTCATGTGCGGCTACCTTAACATGGAAGCGGCAGAAAAGCTTGGCGACGTGGCCGTGAGAGTCACCGGCGTGAATGATCTGGAGTCCATGATTGGCGCAACGGTTGCCAATGCAACAACCAGGGCAACTGAACTTGGCATAACGCCCGGCAGGAAAGTGTCTGAGATTCTTTCTTCCCTGTAGATGGAATCTGCAGTTATCACTGAAGCCAAAAATAATATTATTATATAGTTCACTATCCCTTTTGGAATGTACGGCACAATTACTGGATGGGAACTATTCATACTTGTTTCCTCAATCATAGGTCTAATATACGCAGGAATACAGAGTTACCTGCTTCTGAAGATACCTGTAGATGATCCAAAAGCCGCAGAAATAGCTGATTTCATAAAGAGCGGTTCTAACGCTTTCATGAGAAGGCAGTACAGGTCTGTGTTCATCGCAGCTATCGTAATAGCGATCGTTATTTTTCTGGCCTTTTATGCCTCCAGCGGCTTCTATACGGGCCTTGACTACGCAGTCGGCTTCTTTGTGGGTGCAAGCGGTTCTGCTGTTGCAGGTCTTCTTGGAATGAACATATCCATAAGGGCTAACTCCAGAACTGCAATGAGGGCAAAAAAGGGGCTTAATGAAGCACTCAAGGTGGCCTTCAGAGGCGGAAGTGTAACCGGCCTGATGGTTATTTCACTTGCTCTGCTGGGGCTTGTTGTTTTCTATATGATATTCAAGAGCCCGCAGCAAATGGTCGGCTACATATTCGGGGCGTCCCTTGTCAGCCTTTTCGCAAGAGTCGGGGGAGGCATCTTCACGAAGGGAGCGGATGTTGGTGCTGATCTTGTTGGCAAGGTCGAAGCAGGCATACCCGAGGACGATCCCAGGAACCCGGCAACAATTGCAGATAATGTTGGAGACAACGTTGGTGATTGCGCAGGAATGGGTGCAGACCTTTTCGAGACGTATGTTGTTACTGCGCTTGCCTCCATGCTTCTTGCATTCCTTCTCAAAATAGGCTCAAATTACGTTCTCCTGCCAATGGCACTTGGCGGTGTTGCAATTCTTGCGACAATTGCCGGGACGTTCTTTGTGAAGAAGAGTGAAAAACAGAGGATTATGGGTGCGCTCTACAAGGGGCTAATCGTAACTGTGATAATTTCACTTATCGGATTCTATATAATCATAGACCTGATGTTTGGAAGCGAGCCTGTGCTCTTCGTTGATGCAGTCATCGGGATCGTGATAATGCTGATCTTTGTATTCATCACGGAATATTACACATCGGAGAACTTCGGACCGGTTGCAAAGATTGCAAAAGCTTCCACAACAGGCACTGGGACGAATATAATAACAGGTCTTGCGTACGGTCTCGAAGCGACGTTCATACCAGCAATAGTCATTATAGTTGGAATCGTGCTTGCCTACGGCCTGACTTCCGACCTTATGGGCGGTTCCACGTTTGGCCTTTACGGTATAGCTGTGGCAGCGGCCTCAATGCTTTCTGCCACTGGGATAATCATTTCAATTGACTCTTATGGGCCAATCACCGACAATGCTGGCGGCATTGCTGAAATGGCAGGATTTGATGAGAAAACAAGAAAGGAAGTCACAGACCCCCTTGATGCAGTAGGAAACACTACCAAGGCAGTGACAAAGGGCTATGCGATAGGAAGTGCAGTTCTTGCCGCCCTTACTCTTTTCGCAGCTTTCAAGTTCGTTGTTTCTCCAGTGGGATCAAGCAACCCGGTTGTTTTTTCCATAGATAACCCTCTTGTTCTAATCGGCCTGATAATAGGAACAATGCTTCCTTTCTTCTTCACCTCGCATCTGATGAATTCAGTTGGAAAAGCCGCATATGCAATTGTTGAGGAAGTCAGAAAACAGTTCAGGGAGAAGGCAGGCATACTTCAGGGAACAGAAAGGCCGGATTACGGCAGGGCCGTGGATATTGTGACAAGAGAGGCACTCCACCAGCTGCTCATACCTGCACTGATAGGCGTCCTTACACCAATAATAGTCGGTTTCACGCTTGGTCCACTCGCAATGGGCGGCCTGCTTGTGGGCGTAATCCTTTCCGGTTTCCCGCTGGCCATAATGATGACAGTGGGCGGTGGAGCCTGGGACAATGCAAAGAAATACATTGAGATGGGCAACTACGGTGGAAAAGGTTCTGAGCCGCACAAGGCCGCAGTGGTGGGAGACACTGTTGGAGATGCAACCAAAGACACGGCAGGGCCTGCCATCAACCCTCTTGTCAAGGTAGTGAACACTGTTTCGGTGCTGGCCATAACAATCATACTGAACCACTACCTTATCATGAACATCGTGAACATGTTCTAAACAAATTTTTTTCAATTTTTCCTTATTTTTCTTTTTACCTTTAAATCGAAATTCAAGCTTTTCCACAATCATATTATATAAATCAGTGCCCTGATTTCTTTTTTCATTGCATCACACATGCCTGGTGCACGGCAAATAACAGAATTCCGGCGAGCTTACCGGAAACCAAGCATTATGCGGGTTTCAGGCGATACAGGTGTGTTCTGCAGATCAACAGTAAGGCATCACGCTTATTATGAGCAACCCGATAAAAAAACTGGTGATAAAAATGCCACATGACAGCTTGAACATTGTTATGTTTTCAGGAACAGCGGACAAGTTCATCCCTCTGGGGGTTTTCACGCAATCGGCAGTGAACCTGAACCAGCCGGTCAGGATATTTGTAACGGGCTGGGCGATTGAAGGATTCAAGAAGAATGGCCACGACCACGTGGACAGGGTTCCCAAGGAATTTGAGGACAAGGCCCCGGCGCTTATGAAGGGCCTTTCAGACATCAAAGCGCCTTCATGGTATGAGATGCTGAAGAGTTCAAAGGAAATGGGAGACGTGAAGATATATGTGTGCTCCATGATGGCTGGCGCTTTCAAGCTTGATACCAGGAACGATCTTGACCCTATAGTGGACGACGTGATAGGTGCAGCAGCCTTCCTGCAGATGTCAGGGGATGCACAGGTAATCTTCATCTGAGGTGAATCAGATGGCAGTACACAAGGTTGACAGCAGAGGGACCTCCTGCCCGGGCCCCATAACAGATCTGATCAGGGCATACAGGAAGGCGGAGAACGGGGATGTCATAGAACTCCTTGCAACCGATCCGGGCGTGAAGGCCGACTCAAAGGCATGGTGTGAGCGTACAGGCAATGAACTTCTCGAACTGACTGAGGAGGGAGACGTTTACACTGTGAGGATCAAAGTGAAGGGTTTAAAACCGCCGGCGTGAAAGTATCAGGACATGACTTCGGACTGGCCATTTAACCCAAGAATCAGTTCGAAGTGTGTTTCCAGATAATGTGTGAGGTGAGAAAATGAAAAATATAGCTGTTGTTGGAGGCGGGGCCGGAGGGCTGATATTCTCCAGCAAACTTGCAAAAGAGCTTTCAGAGGAAATGAAGAAAGGAGAAGTCCGGATCACTGTGTTTGACGGCTCGCTCAACCATGAATTTCAACCCGGGTACCTCGGAGTTGCATTCAGGGGAACTGACAGCTCACAGATTGTGCGCCCGGTCAGCGGACTTGTGCACAGAAACGTAAATCTCGTGCCTGAAAACTGCTCGAAAGTGGACCTTGCCGGCCGTACCGTAGTGACAGAAAAATCCGGCAGGAGCTACAGTTATGATACAATAGTGCTCGCACCGGGCTGCAAGGTCGACCCGGCGATTATACCGGGGCTCAAGGAGGAGAACAATGATTTCCACACAAGTGCAGAGGGTTCAGCAAAGCTTTTCGACAGAATCAGCAGGTTCAGGAAAGGAAAGATTGTAACAGGAATAGGCGGATTGCCGTACAAGTGCCCACCGTCGCCCAATGAGAGCGCTTTCATGCTGGACGAGTACTTCAGCCGGAAAGGAATCAGAAAAGACGTGGAGATAACATTCGTTACGCCTTACCTGAGGGCATATCCCGCAGAGCCGATAAGCGAGGTCATTGCACCGATGTACGAGGAAAGGAACATAAAAGTGATAACAGGATTCAACCTTGATTCCGTCGACGGCGGGAAGAAAGAGATTGTGTCCATGGAGGGAGACTCTGTGAAGTATGACGAACTTATGCTTGTTCCACCGCACACCGGAGTGGATGCATTCAAAGGGGCCGAATACGCGGATGAAGACGGCTGGATTAAGACTGACAAGACAGACATGCACGTTGCAGACTATGACGATGCGTTCGCCATAGGCGACGGCACGAACATACCGATATCAAAGGCCGGTGTTGAGGCGCATCTCCAGGGAATCATAGTTGCGAACAACGTTGTTTCAGAGATGACAGGAAGCCATGAAAGGTATCTTTTTACAGGCAGGACACAGTGCTCAATGGAAACGGGGTTCCACCAGGCAACATTCGTGATAGGAACATATGAAAGGCCAGTGAAAAAAATGCCCGCCAGCACCAGCAAGTACCTTCAGAAGAAGTTCATGGAAAGGATTTACTGGGCTTCCCTGAGAGGAGGCTATGAACGCCTCTTCAAGTTTTACTTCGGCAAGGACTACTATAAAATCATGGACGAGAAGAAGGAAGAGCAGAGGATAAGAAATACGCATTCTGCATGAATCTGCCTGTCCTTCATTCTTTATTTTTTATGCAGTATCCTGGTTCCTCTTCTGTCAAAGGAAAACCTGATTGCGAATTTTGACACTTTAAGCATCTCCTTCTGAAGTGAATAAAGGGAACCTTCTTCCGAAAGGACGTATATGAATCCCTGCGAACCGCCCCCAAGAAGCCTGGCAGCTTTCCCTCCGTGGGCCAGCGCCCTTTTTATCATGCTGTCAACCCTGGGATTTGAAACGTTTCCGGACAGGTTTCGCTTCACCTTCCAGCCCCTGTTTATTATTGACGCGAATTCTTCCATGTTTTCATTTTCAATGGCAGATTTCATCTGCTCGGACATCTCCTTCAGTTCCATCAGCCTTGAGATTGTCTTGTTGTCTCCGTTGGAAGACTTCATTACCTGGTCCTGCAGGACCTCGGAGCTCTCCCTTGTCCTGCCAGTATAAACGAGAAGGGAGTTGCGCTCAATCTGGTCGATGAAATCCGGCCTGTCCTGGAAATTCACAATTCTGTTCCCGCTGCTGTTCATTTCCATGTACTTGAAATCACCCAGTGCTATTGCATATGGGTCCTGTTTTCCAAGCGTGATTCCAAAGAATTCCTTCTCCCACCTGAACGATTCCTCAGCCAGCTTCTCAGCTTCTATCTCTCCGCCGCCCAGGGTGTTGACCATGGCTATTAAGGCGGTTATCAGAGCACTGCTTGAACCAAGGCCCGATCCAGGCGGGACATCACTGTTGATTATAACCCTGCCCTCTGTCACACCCCGCTGCTCAAGAAACTTGACTATCTGGTCGCTAAGCCCTTTCCTCGCCCTTGAAGCGCCCGGTATAGAACTTCTAAGGAAATCCCTGGAAGAAACTTCGATCGGATTTCTGTCCTTCCTGAATTTTACTGTGACGCCCCTGTCAATAGTTGTATTCACCAGTGCAGAGCCATACAGTTCAAGAAATGGAGATATGTCTGTTCCGCCGCCTGAAAAGCTGACACGCAGCGGGCTGTATGTAGT
>JBJKSW010000035.1:0-5032 GCA_046703525.1 Thermoplasmataceae archaeon | reverse complement strand
ATCATAGGCTATCCCATAGAGACAGGGCGCGTTTCATTTCGTATGTGCGATCATGAAACTTACCGCCTTGCTTTTCATGATAAGCCGAGTGAATAAAAGCGTTTGTGGTTCAATTCCTTCAACCTGTTCCTCAAGGTCCGAGACCACGGCAACATTGAGTCTGTGAAATAAGCATTTCCTGTGATTTTCAACCATTTGCAGTAAGCTTTGCTCGTATTAATGGCTTGGACCATTATTTTAGCTGAAAATTTCTTAACCTCTTCGCAGTACGTATATGGGATGACGGGAGACAGTGGCCTTCTTGAAACACTTGACAAAGCCAGGACTGGCAGGTTTCACATCAAGGCGGTCGTTGTGTCCGGGATGGGCTTTTTCTCGGATGCATACGATCTTTTCGTTATATCGACAGCAATGCCAATAATCGATTTCTCATTCAACGTAACTTCAAGGCTTGAGGAGGGTCTTATTGGTTCCATGGCTCTTTTCGGAGCGTTTATCGGAGCAATGATATTTGGGCGGATCGCAGATGTCATGGGGAGAAAATACACGTACGGAATCGAAATGGGCATTCTTGTCGCTTTCGCGATCATTTCTGCCTTCTCAGTGAACACTGTCATGCTCATGATATCAAGGTTCATTCTCGGAATAGGAGTTGGCGGAGATTATCCAATCAGCTCAACAATCATGAGTGAGTATGCAAACGTCAGGAACAGGGGAAAACTTGTGCTTGCAGTGTTTTCAATGCAGGGATTCGGGCTTCTTCTCGGAGCACTGATAGGCGTTGGTGCAATACACTTCCTTACCGTGGACCAGGCATGGCGATTCATGCTCGGTTTCGGGGCAATTCCTGCTGCCTCTGTGATTTACCTGAGGCGTAAAATAAAGGAAACTCCCAGGTTTTCGCTGCAGATCAGAGGGGATGTGAAGGCAGCAACTGCCGCTGTCAGCGATGCGACAGGAATGAAGGAAAAATCGTCGGAAAAGGGCTCCGGCAGAGCTCCGGTGAAAGCTTCCAGGATACTGTTGAGAAATTACTGGGTATTTGTGCTCGGGACTGCCGGATCATGGTTCCTGTTCGACATGGCTTTTTACGGCACATCAGTCAACAGCGGGTCCATTCTAGCACTCATAGGGTACGGCAAAGTTGCGGGTGATGTCAGGGCTACAGTGTTCAACATCGCCGTTGGAAATGCCATTCTGGCCGGAGTTTTTGCTGTTCCTGGCTACTGGATAGCCGTTGCAACAATAGACAGAGCCGGAAGAAAAATGCTGCAGTGGCTGGGGTTCACAGCAATGGCCTTAATCTACTTCGTTTTTGCAATCAATTATGTCAGCATAACAGAAGACTTCGTGCTTTTCATTACTCTCTACGGCCTTTCTTACCTCTTCGGCAATATAGGGCCAAACTCTACTACGTTCCTGCTTCCCACTGAACTTTTTCCCACGCAGGTCAGAACGACAGGTCATGGCATAGCTGCTGCATGCGGTAAGCTCGGGGCAGGCATCTTCACTTTACTTGTGCCAATCATGTATGCAATTTACGGCCCTTCAACAGTATTCGCACTTTTGTCCCTGTTTTCTGTAATTGCCATTCTGCTCACACTTTTCACCATCAGGGAAACAAAAGGCCTAAGCCTGGAAGAAATAAACCGGTAATTTTCGGCTGTTCCCGGATAAAACTCGTAATGCTTTGCTCCTCCGTCACTTTGGGCAAAGTATAAAGTTATCTGAACACTATGGTGAAACCGGAGATTTGATATGGTCTACATTGGGGTCGTAGAAGGATCAAAGCTTGAAGTGCCGGACAATCCCACGATCGGATATATTGAAGGGGATGGCATTGGGACAGATATAACAAAAGTCGCGATCAAGGTTGTAAACGCTGCAACAGAACTGGCCTACCATGGCAACAAGTTCATTGAATGGAAGAAGATTATTGCAGGAGAAGAGGCATTTAACGAAACAGGAAAGCATCTCCCGCAGGAATCTCTCGATGAAATAAGGAAGTGCGTAATAGCGATAAAGGGGCCTCTCACAACGCCCGTGGGTGAAGGGTTCAGGAGCCTGAACGTCAGCCTCAGGCAGTATTTCGATCTGTACGCCAATGTAAGGCCGGTCAAGTATTTTCCGGGTGTGCCGTCACCCGTCAAGGAACCGGAAAAAATGGACATGGTGGTTTTCAGGGAAAACACTGAAGACCTCTACGCAGGCATAGAATGGAGATTTGATTCACCTGAGGCAAAGAAACTCCGCGCATTTCTTAATGAACAGTTTGGGGTCAAGCTGACAGAGGACACAGGAATAGGAATAAAGCCAATCAGCAAGTTCAGATCTGCGAGGCTTGTCAGAAAAGCGCTAGAGTTTGCAGTCAACAACAGAAGAAAGAGCGTCACCCTTGTACACAAGGGAAACATAATGAAATACACTGAAGGCGCCTTCAAGGAATGGGGCTATGAGGTGGCAAGGAAAGAATTCGCAGATGTTACGGTAACTGAAGATGACTTCCTGAAGGATCCTGACAGGTACCAGGACAAGATTGTGGTCAAAGACAGAATCACCGATAACATGTTCCAGCAGGTTCTCACGAGGACAGCAGAATATGATGTTATTGCAACCACCAACCTAAACGGCGATTATATGTCAGATGCCCTGGCTGCCCAGGTGGGTGGATTGGGATTGGCACCGGGCGCAAATATAGGCGACGTATTTGCAATCTTTGAGGCAGTTCATGGAACAGCTCCAAAGTATGCGGGCCTGGACGTTGCGAATCCAACATCGGTAACACTTTCCGGCGCCATGATGCTCAGGCATATTGGCTGGACGGAAGCGGCAGAAATTCTTGAAGAGGCCATTGAAGCCACCTACAAGGACAGGAAGGTAACACAGGACATCGCAAGGGTACTTGACATAAAGCCCCTGAAGTGTTCAGAATTCGGAGAGGAGATTATCAAAAGAATGAAGGGCCGCTAGGCTCTCTAACTCTCTTATTCCCAGTACGCATTTATCCTTCTGTTCTGTAATGCGGATAAAGTTCTCTCGAGGCTGTTTTCAATTCTGAAGAAATCACTTCTTGAAATAGTGGGGGGCGGATTCTCGATTATGTATTCTGCCCTCGAATTCGATGACACGTATTTCTGCATGTTCAGGTCTGATGTAAAAATATAAAGCGAAGCAGCGAATCTGTCATACCCGAGCAGGGAAAAAGCTTCTTCCACAGAATTGACTGCTCTGATGGCAATGAAAGGGCCGTAATTCAACTCACTCCAGAGCATGCCAGGCTTTTCTGATACACGGAGCACTGCGGGAGAGACAGAATTATTGTCTATAAGCGGCTCTGTCAGTGGTTCCGCCCAGTTTTTCTTCTCGTCTGTGACTGCGTCAATGAAGAGATTGACATGTTCCATGGTGGGAAGTGACGAAATGTCAGTGGAAGCGTCAGACGGATTTCCGTGCCTGAACTTGAGGGACTCTTCGACGATTCTGTTTGAAAGGTACTGGGCATTTTCCTGCATTACCAGAACGCGATGCGGGGTGAAGCCAGGATCTCTCAAACCGCTGAGCACAATCCTGGATATTGCAAGGGCAGCTTCATCAAGATCAGCATCACTTAGTACCATGGCGTAGGACGTTCCTCCAATGAACCCGGTCAGTTTCTTGTTCAATGCCGTTTTCTGCAGAATGGAAAAGGTATCACGGCTTCCCCTGAAAACCAGGTTTTCAATCTGTTCTGAATGTACCAGCCTTTTCAGCACTGAACTGGAAGATGTAAGGGCCACGGGGATGATAGTTTCAGGCCTGCTGTCATTCAGGCCTTCCCATAGAGTCATTATTGCAGAAATGCCAGTCGATGAAGGCCTTATGACAGACCTTGAACCTGAGAGCAGGGCTGCAATCACAGTTTCCACAAATCTGTAAAGAGGGCTGTACGAGGATGTTATGCACAGTGCACTTCCGGTCCGTATTACACTTTCTTGGGTGACCGGGGCTGCGAACAGTTTTCCGCGTTTTAGCTCTCCGGAAAATATCCTGCCTGATTCAACACCTGAAACAGCGTTCTGACAGGCATATATAGAAGCCTGAACTTCACCCCGGCAGTCTGAGAAGGTGTTGCCGGTTTCAATTGAAAGGGAAGAAGCAAATTCATCGAATTTTGAGTTCAGCAATTTTTCAAGGTTGCGGATCGTGTCAAGTGAATCCAGGCCGGTAGCTTGAGACTCTTGATCCAGGAATCTGCGTATCTGTGGATACCCGGTCTCTCTGACAGTTCCGGCTTTCTCTGCCGTGTATCGGTTGTAAACGATCACGATAGCCTATGAAATTACGGGTTATAAATTGTTCATGGCAACCAGATATCAGACTATTTCATATTCAAAGCGTTCAAGAAGTTTCATTTTGAATGCTCTCTCGTAGTAGAGCCGGAGTGCTTCTTTTCCCCTGGCGCCCATCGAAATTGAGAGATCATTTACGTACATTCTCACAAACTTCTTTTCCAGTGCCCTGTCCTGATATCTAGCATATTGCATGGAGTATTCTACGGCATCATCTTCATGTTCCATCCCATACTTTATGGATCTGACAAAATCATCAAGGAATTTTTCGCAGTTCTCCCTGCCCAGCGACTTCTTTATTGCATTGTATCCAAGCGGAATAGGTAGATCGTCCGCGTACTCCTTCCACTTCTCATAGAGGTCAAAAACCTTGACTAAGCCCTTCTCATGGAAAGTCAGTTGCTCATCATGAATGAGAATGCCTGCATCGATGGAGCCATCTTCAACCGCACGGACTATCTGATCGAATCTCAACTCCTTGAATTCCTTTGGCTGCGGAGCAAACATCCTGTACAGGAGAAATGCGGAAGTGTTTGGCCCGGGCATCCCTATGACTGCATTTCCAAGATCAACTTCCTTCTTCGCAACCACGATCGGACCATATGTAATCCCATAACTTGCTCCTGAGGAAAGAAGGTAATACCTATCATGAACCCTTGAGAATGCATTTGCGGAAATTGCTGTTACATCATATGGTGCACTGA
>JBJKSW010000034.1:0-2957 GCA_046703525.1 Thermoplasmataceae archaeon | reverse complement strand
AAGCCCCCGGAAGTGTTCGGAAATCTCATCGCGTATCCAGCTCAGGTCATTGCTAAGCAGCCTTTTAGACTCATCAAAGTTCCCTGCCACAAAGCTCGAGTAAGCCTGATCAAACCTGTCTGGAATCCTTGCATTCGCCGTGCGCTCATCTGAATAGTCTGTTGTGCATTTGGAAAGGGTATACCTTGATCTCTGCCGCTCTTCTGCAACAACGGTCAGCATTGCCCTTGCTCTTGTGAATGCGACAAAATCTACCCGGTCATCCTCTCCAGCAAGCTCTGACTCCACGTCTATACCCTTTGCGCTCTTGATGACAGCCCTGGTAACTGCATCGATGAAACTTGTCTTATCGTTCCTTCTCGCCGGAACGTATATCACATGATCAAATTCCCTTCCCTTGGCCTTATGGACCGTCGTGAGCGTTATACCGCCATCCTTGGCCAGGGGCTCATACTGTTCTTCAGAAACAGAAAGGAAATCTGACAGATCATCAAAGTCCGGGTTCTCTGACTGCCTGAAGAATTCTGTCACGGAATCCCTGAGGGACATCACTGTCAGAGTATAATCCCTGCCAAGCGGAATCGATACTGGTATGATTCGATCAACAAACACACTGTCAATGTCCCTCAAAGTCCGCATCCTGTCCCTCACTGAATAGAAATTTTCCGCAAGCGACGGAAGATCCGCCTCCGAAATTTTCCTGTATCTCAGCCCTGACGAAATTGAAAACGCCTCACGTATTGTCAGGCCAGAAAATGGTGTATAGAGCGCATTGACGATGGAATCAATGTCATCCTTGAATATGCCGGCAAGGAATTTTATGAGGTCATTCCGTGCTTCCTGGCTGACTGCAGGAGGGGCAGTTGAACTATAGTCTATCTTCTTCTCATCCAGGAGAGCCGATGCTTCGAGAAGCTGATCGTTGGTTCTGGTGATCAGAGCGACGTTCATGTTGTCCAGTGTCTTCTGGCCCACTAGATTGGATATCATGTTAACGGCAGTCACAACAGCAGAGCCAGCCATTATTACCTGCACGGGCTTTCCATGCTTCCCTTCAGAAACAAACTCGCTGAGTTCGTCCTCGTACACCTCACTGTCTGGCACTCCACCGAAGAATTCCTTTGCATAATCGAGTATTTCCCCGGTGCTCCTGTGGTTTGTTCCCAGTATTTCCTTGGCATAACCCGTATCATCAACAAACTTCCTGAAGACGCTCAGGCTTCCTCCCTGAAACCCGAATATGGACTGTTTCCGGTCACCCACAAGGTACTTGACTCTTCCTGCCTGTTCTATGATCCTCGCCTGGACATCATTAACGTCCTGAAGTTCATCCACAAGGACATACTCGTGGGTTTTCCTTCTTTCCTGCGGTAACCCGAGATATTCTATCAGAATGTCATTGTAATCTATGAACCTGTCACGCTTGAGGGCTTCGTATTCCTCGTACGCCCTGATGAAAAAGTCAAGATACACTGACAGACCATCGGGAGAAAGTGTCTGGCTAAGTCTCTGGCTCTTCCAGTAAACTGAAAGGACCTCCTTTATCCTGTCAATATCCATATCCTTTGGAAGAATGCCAAAACTCTTGACATAACGGATTGAATTTTCTATTTCAGGGACAAGAGAAGACGCAACATAGGATGATGTGTAATTGAAAGGTTTGTGCCTGTAAGCACTCTTCAGGATTGAGTACCTCAGAAGGTTGGAACTTGCCATGGTCGGCAGTGCACCTGCTTCCGAAAGGTATTTCAGGGCAAAGCTGTGAAATGTGCTTACCTCTAAATCGTGAACCTTGAATTCATCAATTCCCTCTTGAAGGCATCTGTCCCGTATACGCTTGAGCATCTCCTCGGACGCCTTGACTGTAAAAGTGAGGCAGAGGATGTCAGACCGTGAAACGCCACTTTTAAGGAGTTCTACAACACGTTCTGAAATCTTTGTTGTTTTTCCCGTGCCGGGATTGGCAATCAGGAGCTTTGACTGAACACTGGAAGTGCTTTCTTCCATACTTCCTATTAATAGAATGGTAGTAGATTGTTTTTTCTACAGCTGTTGCAGGCAAAATTGAAAAGCCTGCCATTTGAAGGGCTCAACTGTATGACTTTATGTTGTAGAACGTATCTCTCTGGGCTGGTATCTTCCCTATCTGCCTTACAAGAGAAGAGAGTTCCTCCACAGTTGTATTTTCCTTCTTGTCCGTGGCCCCAAATATTTTCTCGCTGAATGCCGTTCCCACAAGATCGCTTCCGCCAGAATTAAGCGCCAACTGCGCTATGCTCTTGCCTATGGATACCCAGTAGACACTTATGTTTGGTATGTACGAACCGGCAATGATCCTGGCAAGTGCAACAACGAGGATGTCCCTGAACGCTGATGCTTCCATGGTCACCTTCTTCATTTTGAGCAGCGGAGTGTTCTCCACACTGAACTTGAGGGGTATTATTGAAAGAAATCCTGGCTGCTCGGCTTCGCAGTCTCTGAGTTTGACAAAGTGATCTATAATGTGATCGACTTCCTCTATATGACCATAGGTTATGGTTGAATTGCCCTTCAGGCCCATAGAATGCATGATCCTCGCATCTTCGAGCCACTTTTCACCTGAAATTTTCTCGGGGGTGGTTATCTGCTTTCTGACTTCAGGATCGAATATTTCTGCTCCGCCACCTGTATGGGCATCCACGCCGGCTTTCATGAACCTCGAGATGATTTCCCTGAATGAATTTCCTGTGGTTCTGGCTATGAAATCGTATTCCGGTATTGTAAGTGCCTTGAGAGTCGCCGCAGGTGCTTCCTTTTTGATGGCACTGAATATTTCCTCATAATATTCAACTGGAAGGTCAGAGTTGAATCCTCCGACGACGTGCACTTCTGTAGCGCCCATTGATCGCGCCTTTCTGGCTTCGCTTCTTACCTGTTCCACAGTCAGCTCGTATCCATGTTCCATTCTACCCTTTGCC
>JBJKSW010000033.1:0-7740 GCA_046703525.1 Thermoplasmataceae archaeon | reverse complement strand
TCTCTCTTTTGCGCTTAACCCTGTTAACTGAGTACCTGAAACTGGAGATTTTGTCCCACCTCTCAAACAGACAAATCCCATAATCCACAATGTCAAAGAAAATCGGACGGATAGTTGTAATTTCCTCCTGGCTCAGGAATAAAGGGTTGATCAGTGAGGGGAGTCTCTCATTCATCAGAGCTATGCTCTCTTCTTTCATGCCCTTGATGATCTCAAGTGTCCTTTGAATATGATTGTTCTCCAGAGTATCCACCAGAATCAGAATGTCGATATCGCTGTTTTCATTGAAAGATCCCTTTGCAACTGAACCGAAAAGGATTGCACCCATTACGCCTCCTAGAGTGCTGAGTTGTTCGGAAAATCCGGTAATGTAATTTTTCAGCCTCCTGTCTATATCGAGAAGGTCAATCCTAAAAGCAAGAAGTTCCCTGAATAGATCACTGAATGTCTGTTTTTTTTTCGACCTTGAGCTAAGTATACTTTTTGCGTTCAATAGCCTGGAATATAGGGTTAGGTCAACCATGATCGTCTTGGGGCCCATTGCTATATATAGGAATTGAGCTATATGTTTTTTCCTATATGGCATTAAATGATCACATTAACACGACGGGTTCTACGAATCCTGTTTGATAAACTGACAGGAATTCAAAATATATTTTGCACTCTGCCCCCTAGAGTGATTTGAAAGACCACAATTCTTCAGGTTACTCCTTAAACATGAAATTCCTGCTTTTCCTTTTTCACTTTCTGAGGTGACAGTAACCCGAAATGATTATAAATTACTATTTTGTATTTACTCTATGATAGAGGCGCGTCCTCTGGGTTCCATTTCAGATTCCCGGTTGCTTCATGAAGTTCTGCTACACGCTGCAAGCAACAGGGCCGGGCGTGATCACTGATGCCTTCAGACAGAAACAGAATTGTGATTGTGGCAATAGCACTAATCGTTGCATTCATTGTCGTATTTGCTTTCCCCGGGTCATACTACAGCAATTCTAAGAACGATACGGGGAGTTACAGGAACCAGTCTGCTTCCAATACCGTCATAAATGTATATACAACACTGGTAGCAAACATAGTAGCCAACAATCTCACAATAGAAAGCAATGTTGTTCTCGTCACAAATGGTTTCAGCATATTCTGCAATGGAACTTTCATCAATTACGGAACCATAGTTACCGGAAATTCACCTGATATTAATTATCCTGACTCATACGGGGGTTCCGGGGGAGGGGCGTGGCAGGCAGGCAATTCAACTCTTACTTCAAGCAGTGGAGGCAATACACTTTCATATGGAGGAAGCGGCAGCGATACCAGCACTCCGTCGTCCAACAACGGGCATCACACGAAGACTGGGCCCTTAACGGAATCTGTGATTCAAAACTGGTACAACAATGGATTCACCAACTACCTTTCAGGCGCCCGCGGGCAATCTGCAGCTAATGCCACAGGCGGCTCTGGTTCGTACGGCCTTTACGTTCAGGCTGAATCCATATTCAACCGCGGATTTATAGTCTCAGCCGGGCAGGCAGGCATTCCAAATTCCCAGCCACCCGCACTGTCTGGCGGCGGAGGGGGAGGGGTCGTTTTGTTCGCTTATGGAAACCAGATACTCAATGGAACTGTAGCCACAGAAGGTGGCACAGGAGGATATTACAATGGAGTGAATGGTGTAGGCGGGCATGGTGGAAGCGGCCAGGTTGTAGAATACAGGTTTACAGACAAACCGCCCGTGAATGTTTCAGGCGTACCCGGTCTTGTACTTCCGGTGTTTGCCTTCAACGGAGCAAGGGCAAATTACACGGTAACTCAATCCATAAACAATATTACGGACAGCGTGAAGGATAATGTGAGAATACTGCACGTAAACAGAGACAATGAAACATTCACTTTCAGGGAGACATTTCCATTTACAGGCGGAAACGTCAGGAATGCAACGCCTGCACAGTACACCGTTTCGTTCACGGAACCTTCGCCTTTTCCAGCCCTGTATACGACAGACATGAAACTCTTGCGAAATGGAGAGGTCCCCTCCGGCCTCGTTTTCGGCGCTTCCAATGCGATCGTTACACCGGATGTTCACATCACGGTACCCGCCGGCTCATACAAAACAATTGAAGTGAGTTTCAGCGAAGTCGGCGTCTACGGAAACATCTGGGTAGACTCCTCTACGGGCCTTATCGTGAAGGAAGTCTACTCCGACGGCTTTCACAACAGCTCGACTTCCCTTGATTCCACCAATATTGTCATGCACACACAGGCAGGGACGGACTATCTCCCACTTACAATAGAAGTTGCATCGGCATTTGGAGCTATTCTGGTGCTCACCTACTTCGTCTTCAGGATAAGAAGAAACGGGAATGAGAATTTCAGAGCAGAAGATAACAATAAACGTGTTTACGGTAGCAGAGCTTTGAAATCCAGGCAGAAGGAACTCAAATCCATGCTTGAAAAAGGGGTTATCACAGAAGAGTATTATCAGGAATGCTTAGACCAGCTGTTCGGCAGAAACAACTAGCGCCTTAACTTTCGAATTGTCTATTTTTTCACCAGAACATCAATAAAATTTTTGAACAATGTATTCTATCTCTACATGTGCTTCCTGTTGCATATTTAACAACACTCTGCAACGATTGCAAGACTACCCCTCCAATTCCTCCCGGGAGGTATTTATGAGAAATATGGCATTATCTTTGGTTTCAGTCTTCATTCTTTTGGTCGCGTCTCTTTCCTTTGCAGCCATTTCCGGTTACGCTGAAATCCACCCGGCATCATCTGAACTTAATAATTCCACATTCATGCAAGCTTCAAATTCAACTTCAACGCCGCCATGGGTTTCAAAAGGGGCCTATGTGAACTACACTGTAACAATGAACTCTATTGACCTTAAGACTCACAAAAGACAATCCAGTACCGGTTTCTACTATGAAAAAATCTTCAGCATTAACAGGTCAAACTCCAGTTTCACTTTTAACCTGTCCTTTTCATTCAACCTGACAGGAAATACCACATATTATAATTCAACTTCAAGTTACCTTGGAAGCCCTGAATTTCCGGCATTCACTCCAGTTCAAATGCAGGACATGAAGAGCGGCAATTATTCTGCAGTTCAAAATCCTACAGGATATCGTGTGGAATCTGTTTCTGATGTCAATCTGAGGATTGGAGGGGCTGACATTTCCGCTTACAAAGTCTCGGAATATCTGAAACTCAATTACACAACAATCTATTCCGATTTCACCCAGTGGGTTGACAAGAATTCCGGACTTGTTGTCCAGAGTTCCAGTGAGCTGATTATGCCTGGTTCCAATTTTTCTTACCAGAATCTGACACTGAAAGCAACCAACATCATAAACATCCAGGAAGGTGGAAATTTGTACCTGTTGATTGGCTTGGCCATCATTGTTGCCGGGATCATTACTGCAACCGTTTTCGTGTACAGATACAGGTTTGGCAATGAAAAGGATGACAAGGCAGAAGTCGCGGAAGATGACCAGATAAATATTTCCGGCGGAAAATCAGTTGCCGCCAGGATGGATGAATTGAAATCGATGCTGGACAGCGGAGTAATCACAGAAGAATTCTATCAGGAAAGTTTGAAACAGCTGCAGCAAAAGAAAGGATGAGTTGATATGTACGTACAGAAGATGTGGATGATGGCCAAATCGTATGGAAAACAATCAGGTTTTCCCACAGAGATTGACCATAAATCCTCAACCCTAACTGATTCATACAAATGCATATCTGGTGTTTCAAATGAGGCAGGAGGAATATTTAGGTGAATAAGGCAGGTTTAGCTGCAATATTATCTGTGATTGCCATACTTCTGATCCCTGTTACCATATTCGGCCGACTGCAGGAAGGAATATTGAACTGTCTGTGGAATCACAGGCGCATTTCTCGCCATAACTGAACCTTAGCACGCCTCCGCACCGGGCTTTCAAAGGGCCCGCATGAACTACAGTATAAATGTCCTTGAAATCAATATGACTACTGGTGCCAGAAATCTCTCTAATGGTTACCTCAGAATCAACATAACTGGCGTTTATGATAACAACCAGTCAGTCCGTTTCAGACTTCTGGAGACTTTCAATACAACTTCAAAACCGTTGAATAACACTCAATCAACCAGTTACAGCGGGTAGCCAGACCTTCCGGCCTTCAGCACCATGGAAGTGCAGGCATTGGGAAATGGCACTTTCGGCGATCTTCTTAACAAGACACCAAGGTCTCACGCAATCCCCGGCAATCTGGCCGGTGTGAGCGAAGCAAAGGTAAGAATAGGCAATCGGAGTATGACAACATATCTTGTGAAATTTCAGGATAGCCTTCCCCAAAGGTCTATTTTCAACCTTAGCTACTGGGTTGATCCGGACAGCGGATTAATAGTGAAGGCAACAGAGGAAGGTCCATTTCCAGCTTTATATTTTAACTGTTTATATGATAACTTCACACTCAAGTCGACGAACATAATAAGCCTGTCAGGCAGTTCTGATCTCTTCATTGTAGCAATAGGTGTTGCAGCTGCAACTGCTGCTATCGCGATCATGCCCGTGATTTACATGCAAAGATCAGGCAGTCATAAAAAAACAGAAGATACTGGCGATCAGGAAGATTTGCCGGAAGGCAGCATATCTGGAGAATCCCGTATAGAAGAATTGGACGCGTTGCCTGAAAAAGGCGTTATAGAAAAGGAGTTCTATGACGAAAGCGTGAGGAGATTAAGAAGACGCAGGAAGTTCAATCTCCCTGGAATGACTCCAGCACAACTTTACCTATTGTGCCTCCTGTTTCAAGTTGCGCGTGTGCTTTTCTCAGATTTTCCGCATTAATTCTCCCCATGTTTCTTGAGAGTGTGCTTCTAATCCTGCCCGAGTCAACAAGATCAGAAAGGTCGTTGAGTATCTGATGCTGCATTACCATATCGGGCGTACCGTAATTTGGCCTCGTTGACATGAACTCCCAGGAGAAAGACACGCTCTTTGGCCAGAGTCCGTTCATTTCAACCGGTCCGCTGAACCCGATAATGGAGCACATTCTCCCGAACGGGGCGATAACATCAGACATGTTGCTGAAGTGTTCCTGAAGGGAATTTGTGCAGAGTATGTAGTCAGAGTATCCTATCCCGCTCTCCTTCATCTGTTCCCTGAAGTCTTTCTTCCTGTCAATTATGATTGAAACTCCATGCTCTTTTGCCCACTTCGCAGATTCCTCCCTTGATGCTGTTCCGGCAACTAGGAGGCCCGCCATGGAAGCGAGCTGTGCAGCTATTGAGCCTACACCGCCGGCAGCTCCGATAATCAGAATCGTTTTTCCTTCGTTTGCCTCAATGGAAAGGGGAATGGACATGCGATCAAACAGTGCCACCCATGCCGTCAGTGATGTGAGGGGAAGTGCAGCAGCTTCTGCGTGGGAAAGAGACTGCGGTTTCTTCCCTACTATTCTTTCATCCACCTTTGAATATTCAGAATTGTTGCCTTCGGATGAGACATTGCCGGAAAAATAAACTTCGTCGCCCTCACTGAAGAATTCACAGTCTGGGCCAGTTGAAACGACTTTACCAGACACGTCCCAGCCGAGAACAGAGAATTTTCCGTCATCTTTCTTCCTTGCCCTGTTCTTCACGTCAACGGGGTTGACGGATACAGCTTCAACTTTGACAAGTAACTCCCTGCCTTCCGGAACAGGGACTTCGACATCAGATACAACAAAACAGTCTTTGTCGGTCACCGGAAGATGCCTGTAAATGCCGATAGCCTTCATAACATAGGAATTCAACACCACATATTAGAATTGGGTAGTTCAATCAGTTCCGCTTCCGGCTGGACAGAGTAGCTGGATTAAGCCGTCCCAGACAATATGCTGCTATATATCCATCAAGTGTTCAATCACAGACAGGTCTGGATTCTGCCGCCTAAAGAAACAGCTTCTGTATTTCACTGTTCACGTCAACTATGAGTACCCTTGTGTCTTCTCCTTCCTTAAGCCACTGCAGATCCTTAAGATCTCTGTCAGCAACTCTGACCTTTACTCCGAATCCTGAAGCCATGCTCTCCAGATCAAGGTTTAGCGTCAGAAACTCAGACTTCTCAAGCTCCGGATAATAACTTTTTCCATAGCTCTTCAGTATATTGTATCCGCTGTTGTTCAGCACAAGAATCTTGAGCGGCAGATCATATCTCCTGGCCGTCCATAAGCCCTGAATGAGATACATGAATGATCCGTCGCCGACAACATAGAGAGTCCTTCTGTTCACTGTTGAAATGCCGAGAGCTGCTGCCATGCCCCATCCCAGCTGACCTGATCTCGCAGTGAAGTAGCTGTTCCCGGAGTAGCCGAAGGTAGACCTGAGGACGGGGGAAGAAGATGTTGACTCATCGACCACCGTGTACCCCTGAAACACCTTTCTTGCGTTGTGCAGCACGTACCTGACTCCCATTTTCTTCTTTTCCCTGGCTATCTGGCTCTGCATCGAGAGATCCTCTTTTCTGGCAAATGACCCTTTTTCCCTGATATGCTCTTTCGCTTTCTCCAGGAATGCCTTTGGATTCATGAGGTACGAATCGCCGATACGGTGCGAGAGGTCGAAACCCACGTTTATGATCTCTTTTCCTGGAAAAACGGGAGATGATATGTATGGGTACAGCGTGAAACCGCCACCTATGAAAACAATCAGGTCATGATTCTGAAGGGTGAGATTCATCAGTGTCGAAGCTGGCAGAAGGTCTCCGGCGTACTGCCTGCATTCTGTATCAAAAGGAGCCCGGCTTGAAAGGGGCTCGCCATAGACGGGAACTTTCAGTTTCTCTGCGAATTCACGGGCTTCCCTCATTGCCCCAAATACATCTATTTCATATCCGAACACTATTGCAGGGCTGGAAGCTGAGTTTATCCTGCCGCATATTTCCTTTACCGCTTCCTCATCCACAAGGCTGTAGCTTCTCTGTTCCAGTGATGTCTTTCTGTATTCGCCGTCATAGTCCAGAAAATCCATCGGGAAAGAAATGAATGCGGGACCCCTGGGAGGTTCCATTGCAATTTCTGCTGCCCTTTTCATAACCACCGGTATGTCCGATGTCTGGTGGACCTCATAGCGGAATTTCACGCTTCCTGATACGAGGCCAACCGTGTCGCCGTGAAGGAATGGATCATACAGAAAATGCCTTGTGTCCTGCTGGCCCGCAGTGATCACGACCGGTGACCTGTTTGCGAGTGCGGTGTAAATGAAGGCCATGGAATTTGCCACCCCTGGAAGTGAATGCAGATTTACAACCGAGGGCTTTCCAAGAAACTGCGACCTGCCGTCCGCCATTCCGACTGATATTGAATCATGAAGTGTGAGTATGTATTCATCAACGTTCCTCAGCATTCCCAGTTCTGTGGAACCGGGATTACCGAATACCGGACCGAGATCAAGGTCCTTAAGCGTCCTTGCGAATATTTCGGATCCTCTCACTCACAACACCCTGTAAAGCGGATCCAGTCCCTGGGAGAATTTGAGGACGTTGGAAACAGTCTCCATGATGAATCTCTGCTGGCTCTCAACAGTGACGCCCGCTATGTGCGGAGAAAACATCACATTGTCCAGCCTGAAGAGTTCTGATGAGAAATCCGGAGGTTCGCTGCTGTAAACATCAATTCCGGCCTTGATGCCCCTCTCCTTCACTGCCCTGACCAGTGCGGCCTCGTCCACTATCTCCCCTCTTGATGTGTTAATGAATATTGAGCTGTCCTTCATCC
>JBJKSW010000032.1:0-21050 GCA_046703525.1 Thermoplasmataceae archaeon | reverse complement strand
TCTTGACCTCTTCCATGGTGTGATATTTGCCTTCCTTGATCTCCTGTCGAGCTTGATCTATCTCTCTCCTCGTTTCTTCGTCCAGCTCCAGTGCATCTTCCATGAGGTCCCAGATTACTTCTTCGTAGGTTTCCTTATCATACACTTTACGCTTTGCAAGTTCTTTTTGCAGCTTCTCACTAACCTGTATTGTTGTAGGCATTTGACACCACTATATTATGCTATAATATACCATAGTACTTATGGTTTTTGCCACGGCATTATTGGAATTTCGGAGTATCTCCTGAGAACATTTAGTATTCGCTTAAAACTCTAATCAAATCCCGACCGGTCCATAATTCGGTTTTACCAATTCTCCCGCTTCTTGATGATGATCCTTGACTATATCTCACTGAATGTGCTGAAAAACTACTCTCTGCCTTTTATTTTACGATAAAGGCTTATTGCAACCGGGCTCGTCTTCCACCTGTTGTTTAATCTGAATCCCGGCAGCTCTCCCTGCTTGATTCTAAGTGCCAGGTATTTTGTTGAGTAATCTGCACCGGAAGCCTTCTTTGCTTCATCCAGGGTTAATAGCTTATCGCCCTCGGATCCTATCATGTCAAGCATAAAAATGAGCGATCCTGCCATATATGTTTCAAGGAACTCTGTCAATCTGTCCGTGCCAATACGATGGGCAGACTCAAGAGCATCAAGATAGGTGTTCCTGTCCTGAGGAAGAATGTGTACGAGCGGCCAGTTGTGATTAAGGAAGTGCATATTCAGCAGCAGCCTACCCACTCTTCCGTTTCCATCTGAGAAGGGATGTATGGATTCGAAACCAAAGTGCATTTCAGAAGCCTGAGAAAAGACATCCTGGCGCTTCATTTCCATTGCTACGTAATGCCGCTCCCATTCCTGAAGCATAGAGATGAGCTTTTCTACTCTTGGGGGGGAATACCTTGAGCCTGATATTCTGACATTTACTCTTCTCCACTGACCAGCATCCAAAAGAATCCCGTGAAAGATCAAATCATGCAAATTCAACGCACTTTTCGTGTTGACCTCACATATTTTTCCACTCATCACTTCAGACAAAGCTGCGCGATGCTGAATTGTTTCAATCAGATCCCAAATGGGGCGGTCAGGAACAGTCATGCCGCTTTCAATTACCTTGGTTACTTCATCCAGAGTAAGCGTGTTACCCTCTATTGCATTGGTTCCCCACGTATTCAGTATGAATGTTTCCCGAAGCGTCTTTTCCGGCAAATTGCGTATTGAGCCTCGATCCAACATCCTCTCCCTGAGGCGATTTAATATGTATCTATCCATTATTCATGCTAACATACATGTTAAATATATAAATATATATGGAAAAAAATTAATAATTCATTATGTCCATATTTAAACTCCAACGTTAAGAATTCTCGGTTGCTGTTTCCAAATAAAATCCAATCTCTCCGATCTCTCACATAACTAAATCTCTTGCCGTTTTTCACGTAACCCTTGTTAACATTAGGTTCAATCTGACACAAATAAAACTTTTTCCACAGTATTCGCTTAAAACTTTAATCAAACACCGAACGGTTCATTCGAATTGATTTCTTGGACTGTGGAGATTTTCCTTAATTTTGCTTGAGATAGGTTGCACTGTTCCCAATATCTGCCTTTCTAGAACTGCACAATAGCTAAACTGGGTGGAAATTCACTGAGAAGCTTATATTATAGCCGGCGTAGTGATTGTACCAATAGTTTCTATAAGACATAACTTTATACTATCGAATTCTATAGACAACTGTGAAAATTTCAACTATACAGATAAAGGAAGAGACCAAGAAGACATTGCAGTCCATGAAACTGCATCCTAGAGAAACCTATGAGGAAGTAATCGAAAGGATGCTGGAGGACCTTCGCGAACTTAGTGAAGAAACCATAGCGGATATAGAGGAAGCCAGAAAGGAAATTGAATCTGGTAGGGTTGTCACACATGAGCAGCTGAAAAAGGATCTCGGCCTCTGATGGAATACGAAATCATCTGGTCAACCAAGGCTGCAGATCAGATGAAAAGTCTGGACCGATCTGTTGCCAAAAGAATTCACGAGAAAGTGGATCAGCTTTATCAAAATCCGGAAAGGTATGTCGAGAAACTAGTGAGATATCCATATTACAGGCTTAGGGTAGGGGATTATCGTGTAATTCTTGACATCAAGCAAGAATCTGTTAGAATATTGATCTTAAAGGTGGGACACAGAAGCAGAATATACGAACGATAGTAGTTTTGTCTTGCATTCGCTTAAATCATTAATCAAATCCTGACCTGCCCATTCTTTAAACGGATTCGTCTCGGGTTATAGGTTGATTCATCGTTATGCGCATGCGATAATGTATCACAGAAAGTGCTGAACCTGCTGTCAACACAATAACAGACTGGTGTAAAGACTTAATACGTCTTACCGTATATACTGCTATATGGTTAAGACCAAAATAACTGTATCAGTAGAAAAACCAGTTGTAGACAATGCAAAGCTGGCTCTATTGAAAAAGGGGAGGACTCTCAGCGACTACATCGAGAAATCACTTCGCTCCCTTTCTACAATGGAGATCCTGGGCGATCTGTGCAGGGAGCTTAATCTTGATTGCGGATACATAAGCGGGGAAGATGTAGAGAGGACCAGACCTGATCTCACAGGTAGAGTATTCTCAGAAAAAGAAGTCAGGGAAATGCGGAATGAACGCGTCTCACGTCTATCTTGATACCAGTATACTGATTAAAAGGTACGTCAAGGAAGAAAATAGCAGCATAGCCGACACATATTTCCGCAAGGCTCATCGGGGGGAGACAGTTATCTGTCTATCCGAGATCAACCTTGGAGAGGCTGCCGTTGTTTTCGACAAGTACTCCAGAAAGATGGGTATTGACAAGAGAAGCCGGCTCCAAACAATGTTAAGTGAATTGGGTGTACTTGAAAGATCCTCGTCGGCGGAAATATTTCCCGTCAGTAGCCAGATAATCAGGAAAGCGGTCAATATAGTCCTAGATCAGCATATATACATTGTAGATGCGATTCAGCTTGAAACCTGTATCGAAGCTGGAAAGGCGGTGTTCTGCTCTGCGGACAAAGAACTAAACGCAACAGCCAGGAAACTTGGCATGGAAACTGCCTTGTGAGCACCGAAATACAATTTTTCTTTTGTATTTGCGCAGTTTCTAACCAGGCATATGCATAAATTTCAGCGGAATACCACTGCATTAATCACTGATCATCATCCACATCAACATTCTTTTTCGGTATCTTTGACTCCAGGAAACTCGTGAGTTCAGGCCTTCTTCGTGTATTGAATGTAAACCTCCTGTTGCCTATGTAGAATGACACGATTCTGCGTGCGGCCACCAAGCCACCAGCTCCGGCGGGCGAAGCAGAATAACCTGTGGGCATTACATCATATCCGAAGTATGCATCACTGAGATCACTATACTGGAGTTCTCGAGTGTTTCCTCTCCTTTTCCATTCGACCCTGTCATCATAAAGCCTCAGCTGGCCCACAGAAAGCATAGATATCGCGGATACCAGGATGCCAAATCCACCTGCTACCGTAAGAAATGCAAAAATAATGATCAGGACGGAGAGCATGCCAGCATAGTTAAGAGCCAGATATATCGAACCGGAATCGTTGACTCCGTGCGCAGATACAAACAGATTTCCCAGGTAATAGACAAGAACAAGAGACACAGCAAACAGTGCTGCCGCGATTGCAAGATATTTTGCCCTGAACCCCAGGACATATTTCGGATCACTTTCTTCTCCACTGATCATTTGAAATAGAAAAGAAATCAAACACTTAAAGGTGCTTCGATATTGAACGGCAGAAAATTGATTTTGAAAGAAGCTGTCCGAAATAAAATCAATACCACTTTGTAGATGCAGCAGTGTTTTTTTGAGAAATGCAAAAGGGAGGCGATGTGACTGAATTCCCGAAGTTACGATTATTGGTTTGACAGAGCCTTCAGAGCGCTTTCCACATCCTCCTCCAGGTCATCAGTATTTTCAATGCCGGCAGACATCCTTATCAGCGACTGGTCTATTCCTCCCTTTTTCCTCTCATCTTCCGGGACAGAGGCGTGAGTCATGAAGTATGGTATTTCAACAAGTGACTCAACACCGCCGAGGCTCTCGGCCAGGCTGAAATAATTCAGAGATTTCACAAATTCGCCAGCAGAATAACCTTTCTCCAGCCTGAAAGAAATCATGCCGCCAAATCCCCTCATCTGTTTCCTGGCAATTTCGTAGTACTCGTTCTCCTGCATTCCAGGATAATTGACCTCAGAAACCTTATTGGATGAGGCAAGGAGTTCAGCAATCCTTGTAGCGTTTATCTCGTGCTGCTTCATCCTTAGGGCCAGTGTCTTCAGTCCGCGAAGTGTCAGGAATGAGTCAAAGGGGGACAGGACGGCACCAATAGCGTTCTGGTTGAATCTTAGCCTTTCACCAAGTTCCTGATCTCTGACGACGATTGCTCCTCCGAGGGAATCACTGTGTCCGTTGATGTATTTGGTTGTGCTGTGCACAACAATGTCAGCGCCCATGTCAAGAGGATTCTGAAAAAACGGGCTTGCAAACGTGTTGTCAACAACTAGGTATGCACCAATTTCGCTGGCCAGTTCTGATATCATTCTTATGTCTAGGACCTTCATGAGCGGATTGGAAGGAGTCTCTATCCAAATGGCCTTGACGCCGTTGTATTTTCCTGACAACCCTTCCGGATTTTTCATGTCATCGAGTATAACGGATATTCCGAATCCATTCAGCACATTATTGAAGATTCTTCTCGTTCCGCCGTAGAGATCGTCGGATGCAAGCACCCTGTCGTCTTTGTTGAGGATAGTCAGAAGGGCTGTTGATTCCGCAGACAGGCCTGATGAAAATGCAAGTCCTGTGCTACCGTTTTCAACGGCCGCCAATTTCTGTTCCAAAGCCTTTCGTGTCGGATTGGAAGTTCTTGTGTAATCATACCCTGTTGTGGGTGTTTCCGGTGTCGTTCTTGCGAACGTTGTGGAAACATGAATCGGTGCAACAACATCTCCCGGACCATTCATATCGGGCTCTTCACCCACATGCACTGCTCTTGTCTCAAACCTCATTTTGTCATCATTCCTCACGAAGCAGCATCTTTGCTGCCGAAATCACTTCAATACCCCAAGATTTCTGCATTGATTAATCCTTTTCATCTATCTGCTGACTCCGTTGCCAGTGTTTCATTGCGTTTGAACTGCACCTTGAATCCCTGGATCAGGCTAACTCCTGCCAGAGGGATGCTTCTATAAAAAACACTTAAAAATACGGTGTTTACAGACTTTGAGATAACATTATAAATCCATTCGGCACTTAAGGAAATGTGATCAGAAAAACAAGGGTGATCGGAGGCCTGATTATCCTTTCGGCACTGCTTCTTACCTCATTTTCAGCAGCCGCGGCAGCATCCCAACAGGATAATTCCTATTCTGTGCATACTGACATCTCTCCCTCTGCAAGCGGAGTGCAGATCTCAACCAAGCCTCTGGAAAATGCAAATCCAGAAAAGCATCTGAATGCAGCCGTCACGCTGAATTACAGGAATGACCAGCTTCTCCAGTCCTATCTTTCTGATCTTCAGGACAAGAATTCCCCCTATTACCATAAGTACCTGACAAGAAACGAATTTATCACAGAGTTTTCACCAACCGCGAATGAATATTATTCTTATGAGTCATATTTCAGTTCCAGAGGATTCACTGTAACAGCCTACGGTGACAGAACGACTCTTTTCCTGAACGGAACTGTTCAGCAATACGATAATGTTTTTCATACAAGCATAATGGAATTTGCAAAGGGGAATACAAGATATGTTGCACCCACAAGCAGTATGTGGCTTTCAGTAAATTACGGCGATATAGCAGGCATAACGGGCCTCAATACGGAATCAAAGCCTTCTGTATCCCCGATGTTTTACGGAACCGGAACATCCCAGCAACTCTACGGTTCTGATATGCAGGCTGCCTACAAGCTTAACAGCCTTTACAGCTCACACGGTTATCCAACCGGCTTGACAATTGCAACAATACTCTGGGCGGGGGTCAACTCGTCCGGCCTGAAAGTCGCACCATTCGTTCCCTCCGACATTTCACAGTACTTCAACAACGCCCTCCCGGCCAACCAACCGAGACCTGCAGTGTACGGGTACCCGATATCAGGAGCACTGCCTCCAGGGCCCTCCGCAGCTAATGACATTACTCAGGCAAACATAGAGAGCACCCTGGATCTGGAGATGGCGGGTTCTACAGCTCCAGGCGCAACACTGATAGAGGTTTACGGGCCGACAGCCTCCCAGGCAAATCTGGACCAGGCCTTCGCTGCTACCCTGAATCCGAGCTACAATTCGACCGTAAATAATGCACTCTCGCACCTGGCCGCAATTTCCAATTCTTGGGGTACGAATTCCGACATCACCGACGCAACATGGCTATCATATGAACAGCAGGCAGCTGCCAGGGGAATCACAGTTCTTGCATCATCCGGAGACAATGGAAATACAAACAGCCCTTCTCCCTCTTTTCCGGCAAACGTGGGCCTGAACACTTACGGGACTCTTGCAGTTGGCGGTTCTGCTATGCAGCTGAACGGCATTAATTCAACGAATGGAACAGGTACAACTGGAATACTCAGTCAACAGGTGTGGTATAATACTCCAAGCGCTGGTGACGGATCACAGGGAGGAGTAAGCTCAGTTTTCGGTGAACCATCCTGGCAGAAGGGAAGTACCTTTGCCAATTCAGTGATTACCGGTGCATCCTCAATCACAAACGTCGCTTCCGGCCGGGGCACACCAGACATTTCTGCTGATGCTGCAAACATGCTTATGTTCATAACTCTTGGAGTGACGTCGGATTATGTTGCAGTGTGGGGAACAAGCATCGCATCACCGCTGGCCGCCGGCGCAATAGCTGCACTTGACAATTCTCTCGGGTCAAATGAAGGGTTCATGAACCCGCTCATATACCGGATGGGGCAGGCACAGCTCAATGGTTCCTACCCGGGCACCCCCCCATTTTATATTATCAGCAACGGTTCAAACGGCAAATTCAGTGCAACTTCAGGATACAGCCTCGCCGTTGGTTGGGGCAGCTTAAACGCGTACAACCTTTTCATGATACAGTCAGGCGCTTACTCTTCAGGCAGGTATAATGTTACTTTTACGGAAGCGGGGCTGCCAGCAGGAACTTCCTGGTATGTGAATGTGTCAGGAAATGTGAATGCTTCAATTACAGGCACTTCCTATACTTTAGCTCTGTCCAACGGTACTTTCAGTTATTCTGCCGGAACTTCAGCATCTGGGTTCAATTCTCCTGGAGGTACATTCACTGTGTCCGGGTCGGATATGAACATTGCCCTGAGTTTTGCCAGGCCCATCTTTCCGGTAACCTTCACGGCTTCGGGCCTCCCATCAGGCGCATTGTGGTATGTTAACATCACAGGATACCATTCTGTGGGCACTACGCTTCAGAGTGTTTCAGTGGAGCTTGTGAACGGAACTTACTCTTACTCCATCGGCTCCAGTGATAAGTCATTCCGTGCTGATTCCGGTTCATTCAGTGTGCAGGGACATCCACTTCACGTGAACCTGACGTTTTACCCTGTTGAGTTTGCTGCAGTTTTCTCAATGTCAGGACTCCCTGCGGGGACCGGATGGTACGTTAACCTGTCAAACGGAGTTCATAACTTCACAACAGGAAACAGCATAACGATTCTTCTGACTAACGGGACTTACAGCTACACAGCGGAGGCTGATAGCGCATTATACCGGACCGAAAGAGGTTCTTTCAGTATTCTTGGCTCAAACGTGACAATATTTCTGGCTTTTGCCCAGCAGGCAAAATATTCAGTTTCGTTCAATGAAAACGGGCTTCCTGCAGGTACGACGTGGTACGTCAACATTTCAGGCTTTGCTCCCATTTCCGGAACTTCAAACATAATTTCAGCGAGCCTGGCAAACGGGACATACAGCTACACGGTTTGGTCGCAGGACAGAACTGTTAGGCCAGTTTATTCCGGCACATTCATTGTTTCAGGCTCCTCAATAGCAGTGCAGGTAAACTTCATACCCGTTACATATGAGGTGGAATTCGCAAAGTCAGGCCTCCCGGCAGGAATCACATGGTCAGTGAATGTTTCAGGGTTGTACTCTGGAACGATTTCAGGAAACTATTATTACACCAACCTGACCAACGGAACATACAGTTATTCTGCCAGAACAAGCAACAGTTCATATGGTGCCGGCGGAAGCCCGTTCACCATTAACGGTTCATCCATGATCATTTACGTTAATTTCACACGGATAACATATGCGGCAGCATTTGTGGAATCTGGCCTACAAAGCGGGAGTGGCTGGTATGTAAACATGAGCGGTTACACTTCCGGAAGTATTTCTGGCACAACATACACCTTCCAGGTCCCCAATGGGACATATGCATACAGTGCTTCTGCAGCTTCAAAGAAATATGCCCCGGTCTCAGGGATAGTGACAGTAAAAGGGGAAAATGCAATAGTATATGTGAATTTCACTGAAACAGTCTATAGTGTGACTTTCCTGGAAACAGGGCTCCCTCCGGGTACAACGTGGTACGTAAATACAACGGGGTACAGTTCCGGCCCTGTCAGCGTCCAGTCATTTTCGTTGATGCTTCCAAACGGCACGTACAGTTACGTGCCTGGATCTACTGACAAGAACTATAGAGCAACGGCTTACAATTTCAACGTCAGCGGCAGCCCTGAAACAGTCCGAGTGTCATTTCTCCCTGTCCTTTTTCCTGTGACATTTATTGAAACCGGTCTTCCGCAGGGCACTGCATGGTTTCTCAACCGGTCGGGTTCAATCTCTGGACCCCTTGGAACTTCAGAAGTCACTTTGCTGATCGCCAATGGAACATACTCTTACAGCGCCCGGACTGAAAACACAACGTTTCATGCAGGTTCCGGAATATTCACTGTTTCCGGATCTCCCCTTTCAGTCAACGTTGAATTCCTGCCATTCACGTATTCTGTAGTCTTCAGGGAACAGGGCCTTCCAGACGGAACTTCCTGGACAGTTGAATTTTCAGGGCAGGCCAGGACATCAACGGACACTTCACTGACATTTCAGGCAGTGAACGGGTCCCATGAATTTTCTGTCAAGAACACGACACTTTACTTCTCAGGCAAATCAGGAAGCAGCGTGACAGTGGCAGGAGCAAACGTAACTGTGGACATTGCATACAGGCACTACTCATACATAACCGGCCATGTTGACCCTTCGGATTCCGCCGTTATGGTGAACGGGAGAAATGTGAGCCTTAGCAATGGCGTTTTCAACGTCACGGTTGTTCCCGGAAACTATTCTGTTGTGATCTCGCACAGCGGTTACAGGAGTTTCTACAGCAACCTTTCTGTCGTGGAAAATGCCACATACAACCTTACAGAAAACCTGTTGAAATCTGAAAGTCCAACTGCCCCGGTGAGAAATACAATGGAAGATGCCATCATTTTCGTTTCATTCGTGGCGGTTACTCTGGCAATTGCTGCTTATGCATACCGTTCCAGAAAGTAGTGAAGCCAGGACAGCGAAAATAATAACAACATTTCCATGTGAGTACCATTTGAAAGAAAAACTCCATGTTCTCGGCATTGATGATTCTCCTTTTACCAGAAAGGAAAGGCAGTCTGTTCTGGTAGCCGTACTCATGAGCCACGATTTTCACATTGATGGCATAATGACAAGGAAGATCACTGTTGACGGGAATGATGCTGAGGATGCCATTCTCGAATTTCTGGAAACAGGAATGGGAAAAGCAGCCAATGCAGTTCTGACAAATGGAGTAACTTTTTCAGGTTTCAACATATACAGTCCTCTTTCTGTTTACAGAAGAACCGGAAAGCCGGTTATCTCCATAGCCAGGAGAGGGCCGGATATTGAGTCAATGGTCAGCGCTATTGACAAACATGAAAGGGATCCGGAAAAGATATCGCTTCTCAGGTCCATGATGCCACAGAAGATTGAGCTCAGATCAGGCTCAAGAGTGTATGTTAACACTGCAGGAATTCAGCTCAATGATGCCAGAAAGCTCATAGAAATGACAACATTCAGGGGTAACATTCCGGAAGCAGTGCGCATTGCCCATATGATTGGAACAGTAATAAAAAGGGGGAGGACCCTTGGAAGGGTCTGATAATTCACTCCTGATACATCAGGGGTTCGAGTTCCGGTATAATGAGCGGACCAATCTTGTCCAGGTTTTTCAGAACATCATCAAGTTTTTCTTCTTCGACGGGGATGTATTTCATCTTCCCTCTTGACATGAAGTATGAGCCGGGGCAGAGCGTACCTTCCTTTACCATTATGGCGTCCGGAGCCAGCTGCAGAATTCCGGCCATTGCCCTTTCTTTGCCTCCGTGCATCGCACCGAAACCCGGGTTCTCGTATTCCTTTATTTCCTTAGACTCCGTATCGATAAACATGATAGAACTGCCAAATTCCATTGGAACAAAGTAATTCTCATCATCGACAACTGCTACTATTTTCATGCTTGACCAATTAGGAATTACTCTAAATATTTTTTGTGAATTTTTTAGTAATAAGTTTTGAAGGATATGTCAAACCCGGGAACAGTTATTCCGCTTCCGTTCTCCACGTGCCCCACCTCTTTTATTGGAAGCCTTCCTCTTAAGGTGTTGACAAAATCTCTCTTGCTGTCCTCGTCAATGACAACAGCAAAACCCATGCCCATGTTGAACGTTTCGAACATTTCCTCGTTTGTAAGCTTGCCCAGTTCCTGCAGTTTCCTGAAAACATTCTGAGGTTCAATCGGATTGTCAAGGACATATGCCATGTCTTTCATCCTCACCATGTTTCTGAGGCCTCCGCCGGTGATGTTTGCCATTCCCTTTATGTTCACGATGTCGAGTATGTCCATGATCTCTCTCACGTATATTCTCGTGGGTTCAAGCAGCACTTCCGAGACTTTCTTGTCCTCACCCGGAAAAGTGTCATCGAAACCAAGGCCGTTGTCGCTGAGTATCTTTCTGACAGTCGTAAGGCCGTTTGAATGGATTCCACTGCTTTGAAGCCCATATATCAGGTCGCCGTCCGAGATATTTTCTCCGTTGACAATCTGGTCTTTCTGGGCTATTCCGACGACAGTTCCGGCAATGTCAATGTGGTTGACAAGTTCAGGCACAATGGCGGTTTCCCCGCCCACGATTGTTATGTTCGACATCTGTGCTCCAACGTTGAATCCATTTCCTATCTGCCTTGCAACTTCAGGATTCGTCTCTTTGAGCTGAATGTAATCAACCATTGCTATCGGCTCCGCACCGGCCGTTATTGTGTCATTGACAATCATTGCAATGCAGTCTATTCCGATCGTGTCAAACTTATTGGCTGCCTCGGCAACCATTACTTTTGTGCCAACATTGTCGGTGTTTATTGAAAGTGCATATGTTCCCATGTCAATAAGGGAAGTAAAACCTCCGAAACTTCCGATAACTCGAAAATCCTCCCTCTTGTATTTGAACTGCCTGACAAGTGATTCTACAAACTCTCCCTGTCCCTTTCTGCTAGGAATGGGTGTATCATCTCCCATACTACCGTTATTTCTCAAATATAATTAAAATTTGATTTCATGTCCGGGGCGAAAAATTTCCATTATAATTTACACATAGTTTAAATACAATCCAATACATTTCGAAAACGGTGGTAGTGTGGTCAAAGTAGAATCACTGGACTTTAAACCTAAACCAATAGATGAGAATTTTCTGGAAGACAAAGATAACTATCCCGTCACAGGCAAGCATCATGAGCATGAAGTGAGAGCCGAGGGCACCAAGAGAAGCGATGCAGAGGGAAAAGATTACCCTACAACTCTCGGAATCCATGGTTCAAAGGTTGCCATAGACTGGGAATCATGTGTTGCAGACGGAGCCTGCATGGATGTCTGCCCTGTCAGCCTTTTTGAGTGGGAACTCAATCCCGGCCAGATGGGAACGGGAAACGACAAGGATATTGCAGGCGACAAGGAGCTTTACGCAAAATACAGAACAGACAAATGCGATCCTGTAAGGGAGAGCGAATGCATATTCTGTATGGCGTGTGAAAGTGTCTGCCCCACAAGAGCAATAAAGGTTACGCCGTAATCACCCGAACAGGAGTCCGCTTTAGAAAGCGGATAGCCCTCGGGCAGAGCCGATGTGGCAGCTGCAGTACAACTGCCATCATCCAATACCATTTTTTTATGAAAAAAGGGCGGGTTACATTTCTTGAATAACAATCCTTCCGGACGAGGGCTTTTCTGAAATGCTTGCGATCAACACCCTCTATCTGATATTACTGTTTCTCATTGCCCTTTTTACTCTTCTTCTGGGAGTTCTCAACGACCTTCGTGCTCGAGAAGTCAGTTCTTACCTTTTTGTTCCACTCTTCATTTCTGCGCTGATATTATATTCTTATTATGGGGCGAGCCCATGGTTTCTTGGAATAAGTTCAGGCTTCTTCGTTCTCACTTTTTTCAGGCTGAAGCCACTGATGTATGCCTCTGGCGGTATTTTCCTCCTGGCTCTTGGCATAATTTCAGGGCAGGCAGAATTCGTCCTGTATTTCATGGTACTGTTTCTGACTTACATAATCGGGACAGGTGAGAAATTCTACGGCATTGGTGACATAAAGGCTCTGATTGCCCTTTCCTTTGCCTTTGTGAGCCCTCTCAAGGATGCATTCACAATCACGCAGTATCCTCTTCTTACCTATATCCCGTTCAATTTTATCCTTCTCATAAACACTGCACTGTTTTCCGTGCTTTTCATACCATATCTTGTAATCGTGAACTACAGGAAGACAAAGACCTTCAGGACGCACTACCTGTATGCGATGGATTATGATGAAGAGCTCTACAATGAACACCCGGAAAGGTACAGGCTGGCAGACCTTTCCGGGGAGAGGATTATGGTATATGGAGCACCTTCGCTTGTTCCGATTTACCTCGGTTTTCTGGTTACATTCATATTCGGTCTTTGGTTTGCATGATTGAGGCGTTATAAGTGGAGACAGTCATCAGAAATGCATCTGCAATAGTGACTCCTTCTGGAGATACAGACTATGAAGACCCCGGGACTTCCATAGAGTACCTAGAGGGAAAAGATATAGTGGTATCGGACTCCAGAATCGTAGAGATAACAGGATCGTCACGGGGGCACCTGAACTCTGGCGATTACAGGATAATAGATGCAGGGGGCCTAATGGTTACACCCGGTTTTGTGGATTCCCACACACACATAATGTACTGCGGGAAGAGGACCAGAGAATTCTACATGAGGCTGGAGGGAAGCACCTACTCCAGCATACTCGCAGAAGGGGGAGGCATTCTCAGCACTGTAAGTGCGACAAGAGGGTGCAGCCCTGACGAACTCTTCAGCAGTACTGTCAGACGTGTGAACAGTGCAGTAAGAACAGGCACAACGACTATCGAAATCAAGTCAGGTTATGGCCTCAATCTCGAAAGCGAAAGGAAAATGATTGATACAATAAACAGAGTGAAGAAAACGGGCCCCATAAGGACAATCGCTACAGCGCTTCCCATGCACGCAGTCCCTGAAGGAAAAAGCGAAAAAGATTATACTGAAGACGTTCTGAAAAATATACTTCCGGAGTTAATGGCCGGTTCAGATTTTGTTGACATCTTCTGCGACAGGGGTGCATTTTCAGTAGAATCTGCAGAAGAGCTTGCAGAGTTCCTTTCCGGCATGGACAAAGGATTCAGGATGCACTCTGGGGAGATCGAAAACATAGGTTGCGCAAAGCTTGCATCTAAATATAGAATAAGCTCAGTTGACCATCTGATACACACCGATGATGCCGATCTGGAAGCAATGAAGTCAGGGGGAACGACAGCAACTCTCCTGCCTATCACAGCATTCAGCCTTGGAGAAACCATTCCGGACGCGAGAAAGTTCAGGGACAGAGGAATTCCTGTTTCAATAGCCACCGATTCCTCTCCACTCACAATGAGCCAGAACATGCTTTATGCGATGCACCTGGGTGTCAGGTTCTGCCACATGACTCCTGAAGAAGCATTTGTAGGATCTACGGTCAACCCTTCAAGGTCGCTGGGATTGATGGAAGAAACAGGCACCATTCACAGGGGAAAAAGCGCAGACCTGCTTTTCCTGAATGTCGAGGGCATAAGAGATATTGCTTACATGTGGGATTCTGATCCTGTAGTCAAAGTAATGTACCAGGGAAGGATTATCCACTCCATTTCAGAAATCACATGATCGCGGAAGACATAGAACAGGCAATTGAACTACTAAGGAATATGGGTGCCAGGAAAGTTCTCCTGCAGATACCTGACGGGCTTAAGCCTAAGGCTTTTGAACTATTTTCCATGCTCTCAGGCGAATTCAATGTTGTTTTAAGCGGAGAGCCCTTTTATGGGGCCTGCGACATAGGCAACTACGCCAACGGTAATGGAATTGACTGCATTCTCCAGCTCGGGCATTCTGTAATCCCGAACATTGAATATCCAGTTCCTGTAATTTTCGTGGAATGGAAAAATTCTCGTGAGCCGGATGTATCTGCTGTCTCAACAGACATCCTGGAAGAGCGGCAGTACAGAAAGATAGGGCTTCTGGCATCAATACAGTACATTGATGTGATGCACAGGCTGAAAGATGAGCTTGAGAGGAGAGGGTTTGAACCGAGGATTGGGGCCGTGGACGGCAGAATGGCCCATCCCGGCCAGGTTCTCGGCTGCAATTTCAGTGCTGCACACTCTGTTTCGGCAGAAGTGGATTGCTACGTTCTGGTCAGCACAGGAAAGTTTCATGCCATTGGAGTGCAGCTTTCAACTGAAAAGGAATCATTCATACTGGACCTGAACTCAATGGAAATTCACAGCATGAGGGAAGAATCGGATATTTTCCTGAGGCGTAGATATGCAAAGATATCCAGGGCGCTGGACGCAAGAAAGTTCTGCATAGCAGTCAATACAAAAATAGGGCAGAGGAGAGATAACCTGGCTTCTCTGGTTGAGAAGCAGGTCCATGAACTCGGAAAAGAAGCGGTTGTTGTGGTAACAGATGATGTCAAGCCATCCGATTTCGAGAACATGAGGTGTGATACCGTTATTTTCACAGGATGCCCGAGAGTATCAATAGATGACCAGGACAAGTTCACCATGCCCATACTGACTCCACCTGAGTTTCAGCAGCTTTTCGGTTTCAAGAAAACCAGCAGGTACATCATGGATGAAATCGTCCGGGTATCACCCAATGATCTTTCCAATCATGAAAGTTGAGGCTCTGTCAACAATTTCAACTTTGCAGTTTTCGTAAACAGGAATTCTGTCCATTACAACAACGGGCCTGTAGTTTGAGTCCCTCAGAACCGTAGAGTTGTTCTTTCCTTCCTCTGAAGACATTGCATCGAATGTCCTGCCGATCATAGAAGAAAGCTTTTCATCCAGGATTCTGTGATGAAGCTCCGTCAGTGCAGAAGACCATTTTTTAACAAGGTTTGAAGCTGGAACCCGCTTTTCAAAGTCTTTTGTGTACGGCCTTGGAGAGAATTTCGTTATGTTCATGATGTCGGGCTTCACCCTTTCCATGAGCGAATAAGTCTTTTCAAATGACTCCTCATCATCGCAGTGGTATCCCACGACGATGTCTGTTGAAAGAGTTCCGTCCAAAAAGGCGTTCCTGTATCTTTCTGCGATGTTCTCGAAAGTTTCAGCAACGTACTCCCTGTTCATCTGTTCCAGGACACGGTTGTCTCCGCTCTGCACTGGAAGATGGAGGAACCGGAATACCCTCTGATCCTTCATGGAACCGAAGAGTCGGTCTGCAATCGCGGTCGTGTTCTTTGGTTCCATCATTCCGATTCTCAGCCTGAAATTCTCTTCTATGTTCAATATGCCATTAACCAGTTCCGGAAGGGATGTGTTTATGTCCATGCCATAGGCAGCAGTGTCAAGTGATGTGATTCTCACTTCTCTTACCCCGCGGTCAAGCTGCATTCTGATCTGGTCCACTACCTTGTTTGGGGGCCTTGAAACCAGTTTTCCCCTTGCTACACGGGAGATACAGAAATTGCAGCTGCCGGTGCAGCCCTGGTTTATGGGTATGCCCTCCCATATCGAAGGTTCCTTGACTTCCACGCCGTCGAGGCTTCCTCCGTACATGTTCCTGAACTCAGAAGGATCTACAACCTCTATCCCACTGCCTGAAATTGCATCCCCGCCGACAGAGGTCAGGCAGCCCAGAACCTTCACCTTTGAATGTTCTGAAAGTTCCTGGATCCTTCTGATCATCCTGTCTTCCGTCCTCTTGATCACTACACAGGTTCCTATGAGGCTCAGATCGGCTTCCTGCGGGGACTTGACAAGCTCATTTCCTTCAGATAACATTCTGTTGACATACATTGATGATTCAGCTTTCTGAAGTGTGCAGCCGTAGGATTCGAGGTAGAGTTTCATCCTCCGAGCAATGTAATCACCATGCATAACTTTAACCCTGCAAGGAAATGAAAAGAATCAGCTGAAAATAAACTTTAAAAATTTCAGAACTGTCAGTGCGGAACTCCGCCCTGCATCAGTTCATCGAATTTCTGCCCGTCTATCTTGCCAGTTGCCACCGCAAGCTCCTTTATTGACTTTCCCGTGGCAAGTGATTCCCTCACGATTTTTGCAACGTTGTCATATCCAAGAACAGGATTCAGCAGAGCCGCAGAACCTAGGCTTCTTGACAGGTGCCCCCTGAGCGATTCTGCATCAGGTTCTATCCCATCTATCAGTTTTGTCCTGAACATTTCAAGGCCGTTCGTCATTATGTTCATAGATCTCGATATTTCATAGTCTATGTGAGGCATCATCACATTCAATTCGAACTGGCCGGCCTGTGATGATATGTTAACTGCTGACTGGGCACCTATCACTGAATGGCATATCATGTTCATGGCTTCAGCAATGGACGGGTTTATCTTTCCGGGCATTATGGAAGAACCCTGCTGAACCGCAGGAATTGATATTTCGTGAAGTCCTGTCCCCGGCCCGGAGTACATTAGCCTTGTATCGTTGGAAATCTTTGTTATGTCGATTGCGAGGTTGGCAACCGAATTCATGACCCTGTTGAAATCTGACATGAATTCCATTATCCCCGGAAGGTTGTCCGACTGCCTGAAATCAACTCCGGCAAGTTCCGATATTCGTGACACTACGTTCTTCTTGTAATCGGGTGCAGTGTTGATTCCTGTTCCAACAGCGGTTCCTCCTATGTTGAGTTCCTTGATGCACTGGAATGCGTTCTCAATCTCCTTTCTGTCCTTGGCGATCGCATAGTGCCAGGCAGAAAACTCAACACCAAGCGTAACCGGAGCAGCGTCCTGAAGATGCGTCCTCCCGGGCTTGACTGTGTGCCTGAATTTCTCTGCCTTTTCCTCGAGAGATTTTAGAAGCCTGTCAACAGCGGGAAGCAGCTTCTGTATCTTCATGGCAAGTGTCATTCGCATAAGGGTTGGATAAACATCGTTGGTGCTCTGGCTCATGTTCACGTGGTCGTTCGGATGTATGAAAGAATACTCACCTTTCCCCTTGCCCATCAGTTCAAGTGCGATATTTGCTATTACTTCATTTGCATTCATGTTGTATGAAGTTCCAGCGCCAGCCTGAAAAACATCTACAACGAACTGCCCGTGGTGCTTTCCGTTAATAATCTCTGTTGCTGCCTTCATTATGAAGGAAGCCTTGTCTTCAGGGAGCCTTCCTCCTTTTGCATTAGCCCATGCTGCAGCGCCCTTGAGCCTTGCCACTGAAACGATGTGGTCGCTGTCGGCCGTCGTTCCTGTTATCTTGAAATTGTCAATCGCGCGTGCGGTGTTTACTCCATAATACTTGTCATCATCTATTACAACTTCACCGAGAACATCTCTTTCGGTTCTGGACATAGTCAGGTAATTGAATCGTAAACTAAAGATTTTCACCTAAGGCTGGTGCGGGTCAAGCCAGCCCTGAAGCACAGACATTAACGTTGATACATAAGGGCCGCGTATCAGCAGGGCGGCTCCAAAGTGTTGTTTCGTATGGAAACTTCCGACGCTGTGGAGGCTGAATTACTGCTAAGATATTAATAAGAATTAACGATTCTGTAGGGAGCGAGAAGATGACAAATAAAGAAGTTATTGTAAGAGTGGCCGGGGCTGCGGGAGACGGAGTTCAGTCTGCTGGTCAGATTGTTGCCAAAACTTTTTCCAGAAGCGGCCTTAATTCAACGACTTACAACTACTATCAGGATATCATAAGAGGAGGGCAGAGCTGGTACCAGATCAGAGCATCAGCCGAACCTGTCAGATCACAGGGCGATTCTCTTGACATTCTGATTGCGTTGAACAAGGACGGAGTGGAAAGGCACACAAATCCGGAAATAAACGAGGGAGGAGCCAGCCCGTTATCCAAGGAGGGGCTTGCCATCTTTGATGAATCAATAAAGGGATACGCTGAGCACGGCCATAATTACTGTTCAATGCCCCTTTCTGCGATTGCCCTCAAGTACAGCAAAGTCCCACTTTTGAAGAACACTGTTGCCATTGGGGCAGCAATGGCATCCATAGGCGTAGATTTTGACATACTTTCAGAAGTCATAAGGGACACATTCGGTTCCAAGGGAAGTGTCGCTGAACAGAATGTAAATGCCGCCAGAGAAGGATATGAACATTTCCTTTCAAATTTCAAGAAACTGGATAAGAATCTCGATTTCAGCAACAAGAAGAAATACCTTCTGGGAGGGGGGGAAGCAGTAGGTCTGGGGATGGTAACCGGCGGTCTGAAGTTCTATGCCGGATACCCGATGACTCCCGCATCATCTGCGCTGCATTATCTGGCGAGTCACGCAAGTCAGTTCGGAATAGCCGTCAAAATACCGGAAGATGAAATTTCAGCAATAAACATGGCAATTGGAGCCAATTACGCCGGAGTAAGGGCTGCGACCGGCTCTTCAGGAGGCGGGTTCTCTCTGATGGTAGAGGCAATCGGTATGGCGGGAATAATGGAGATACCCGTTGTTGTGTATGAGGCACAGCGTGCGGGCCCTTCCACGGGTCTGCCGACCAAGACAGAGCAGGCGGACCTGAACCTGGTGCTTGGAGCCGGACAGGGAGACTTCCTCAGGATCATTTACACGCCGAGAAACATAGATGACTGCTACCTTCTTTCAAGAGAGGCTATGAATGTGGCCGAGAAATTCCAGACGCCTGTTTTTGTCATGAGTGACCTCTACCTTGCGGAGCACTATGAGACCGTCGATAACATAGAGCTTGACTTCAAGATAGACAGGGGAAAGAGAGGAAAGGACAATCAGGAAAATTTCAAGAGGTATCTTGACACGCCTGACGGCATATCCCCAAGAGCTGTTCCTGGACAGCCCGGGCTGATGCACAATGAAGATTCTGATGAACACAATGAATACGGTGACGTGGTGAGCGACGCAGTCACAGATCCAAAAGACAGGATTTCAATGATGAAGAAGAGGATGAGAAAACTCGAAACTTACCTCAAAGAGATGCCGCCGACACCAACATACAGGTTTGAAGACGCCGAGTATGCTGTAATACAGTGGGGATCGACAGCCGGAGTTGTGGAGGAAGCAGTAGACATACTCAGGGAGAAAGGAGTCAGAGTCGGTGTTATTGAGATAAACAGGGCATTTCCTCTGAACCCGGACATTAGAAAACTCATTGATGGAAAGAAGAAGCTCATTTTTGTTGAAAACAACTTCACTGGACAGTTTGAAAGGCTGTTCAGATCAGAATTCCTTGTTGAATCGCACTCAGTGAGGAAGTACGACGGCGAGACATTCTATCCCGGGCAGCTCGCAGAAGAAATTGAAATGGAGATTAAGAGGTGAACAATATGGTTAGCGCAACAGATTTTCAAGGTAAAATAAGGCCGGACTGGTGCCCGGCTTGTGGTAATTTTGCACAATTGACTGCCATCAAGAATGCTCTGGCAGAACTTAACATTGAACCGAAGGACACGGTTGTCGTATCGGGAATAGGATGTTCTAGCAATCTGCCTGAGTTCATAAATGCATATGGCTTTCACGGAATTCATGGAAGGCTGCTTCCTGTGGCATCCTCAATCAAATGGATGAATCCTGCCCTCACAGTCATAGGATACGGTGGCGACGGAGACGGCTTCTTCGAAGGAACACAGCATCTGTTTCATACAGCCAAGAGAAACGTGGACCTCACATACATAGTTTCTGACAACCAGATTTTTGGCCTGACAACAGGGCAGGCATCACCAACATCCGAGATCGGTTTAGTAACGAAAACAACGCCTGATGGGAACATAGAGCCGCCGATAAATCCGCTGACATTTGCACTCACAGCCGGTGCGACCTTCGTGGCAAGAGGGTTTTCAGGAGATCCGAGAGGACTGGCGGAAATGGTCAAGAAGGGTATTGAGCACAAAGGATTCTCATTCATTGACGTTTTCAGCCCGTGTGTCACATTCAATAAAGTGAACACATATGATTACTTCAGGCAGAGGGTGTACAAGTACGAGAGCGATAAACTGGATGATTTCCCAAGAGCATATCAGGCAGTCCAGGCGTGGGGAGACAAGATACCTGTGGGCATTTTCTACCAGAAACAGTCAAGGAAGTATGAAGACCTGGACCCGGTTCTCTCAAAGCAGAATCTTGTGCATTCGGAACCCAGAAAAATCAAGGAAGAAGATCTCAAAGAGTTCCTCTAGGATTTTTTTAACTTTTTACATACTTTTTTTCTTTACAGTTCTTAAATAATAACAGTTATAATATGTGGTGCCTTGGTTAATATAGCAGCGCCAGACGTCGGATATGTTCGAGAAAAAGCTTTAGTACCTATTTTGGTTTAGGAGTCCGATGAAACTACGTTATTTCATCATAAGAAGACTTTTGCTTCTGGTTCCCACGCTCTTAGGTCTCACTGTAATCACATTCCTGCTGCTGTACGGGCTGGAGCTCAGGGCTGAACCCACA
>JBJKSW010000031.1:0-2641 GCA_046703525.1 Thermoplasmataceae archaeon | reverse complement strand
TCTCCTGGCAGTGTTATGTATTTGTATACTCCCTGTGTTTTGTTGACGATATCTGAATCAATTTTGACATGCGCCTCTGCAACAAAGGGCTTAACAAGGACGCTGTCTCGTATGGCGTTCTCAAGCGAATGTAGGTTGCTCAGGTTTATTGGTACTCCAACGTACTGATGGTAAATTGTCCCCAGTTTTATGCCTGCCTCAAAAATTGCTCTCTCCCTGTCAGTACATTTGAAATATTTCTCGGCGGGATCTCGCATTCTTAAGGGGTAATGAACCAGTGTAAATAAATATTTATATATGTATCGAAAAAAAGAGCCTGTCACGAGTCACCCCGGGATTCTCCGTCATTGCCGTTGAATCGGAGAGTATTCATTCAGAAATGCAATTATCATGCGAGAATAATGAAACCTGCCCACGGAAGTGAAGGAATAAGACATGAAATCGATCTGTTATGTTCTGACAATACATCAGGTTCAAGAGCGGTTTACAGAAAAGCACTCAAATTGCTCTCTTTGATCATTTCAGGTGAAAGTCCGGGAATCCGCGAGAATCTGTTGTACTTCACAACCAGGCTTGAATCCTCTTTTCCTGAAATGCAGTTGATTTCGGCACTAACTGCCAAAGTCAGGTCTGAAATTGAAAAGGGCAATCAACCTGCCGACCCGGGAAGTGGCCTATCCAGAATAATCGACTCTTCCATCGCCGAAACGAGGAAGAGAATGTCAACTATAGCTGAAACAATTTCCGGCATGATCCCTTCAGGCAGCACTGTTATCACGCTGAGCAGGAGCGAAACTGTGCTGGAGGCACTGCAAACGCTTCATGAATCTGGCAAAGTCAAGGCTGCGATCATTTCCGAATCCAGGCCGGCAAACGAGGGTAAGGCAATGGCCGAAGAGCTTGCCTCAATCGGCCTCGGAGTATATTACACAGTTGATGCCGCACTTGACTGGATGTGCGGGAAAGCTGATTTTGCCCTTGTCGGGGCTGACATGGTATTCCCTGACCTAAGTGCAGTGAACAAGATTGGAACTGCAGCTCTTGCGCGCTCCTGCCGGGACAGGAACATTCCATTCATCGTGGTATGTGAATCTTCTAAGCTGACCGAACGCGGCCGCGATGGATTTGTCCCAACTAAAAGGGATGGCGGAGAGATTTATGATCCAAGAAATCCAGGAATTGAAGTTGTGAATTTCTATTTTGAAATCACTGACAGTTCTCTTATCAGTGCTATTGTCACCGAGAATGGCATCCTGAAAAAAGAAGGTGTGAAGTTCAGGAAATGAAAACATCAGAATGGGCAGTGCATAGGCTGAAGGAACTTGGACGAAACGAGAATGCCACTGGGATGAGAAAATTCGGGATTTCAGGAAAAGGCATACTTGGAGTTAAGGTTCCGGATATCAGGATGATTGCGCGGGAAATAGGGAAAAACCACAGGATTGCCATGGAACTCTGGGACACCAAGCTGCATGAAGCCCGAATTCTCGCAACGATGGTTGAGGATCCAGCGGCCATGGATGCGGAGCAGGCGGAAAAGTGGGTAAGGGATCTTGAGTCATGGGATCTATGCGATCACTTCTGCGGAAACCTTATTGCGTTGACCGGAAGTGCAGACGCACTCCTCCGCAAATGGACCCAGAGCAATTCAGAGTTCGTGCGCAGGGCAGGATTCGTGCTTATGGCGGAGCTTGCAGTGAAGGACAGGAAGTTGGAGGACAGTGTATTCACAGAGTATCTGGACATAATTGAGAACACTGTGCCGGATGCCAGGAATTTCGTCAAGAAGGCTGTGAACTGGGCATTAAGGCAGATAGGCAAGAGAAATATGGCACTCAACAGGGAAGCGGCAAGGATTGCACAGAGGATGAAGGATTCCGAAGAGAAGAGCACAAGGTGGATAGGATCCGATGCGCTCAGAGAACTTACAGGAGAACCTGTCTTAAGGCGGCTTTCAAAGTGAAATGCGCTCACTTGTTCTTCTTGAGCCTCCTCAGGCTTTCTTCGTAGAATTCCCTGGTAATGTTCCCACGGTCAAGCATCGACTTCAGTTCGTTTATTCTGGCGGTTGAGACTGATTCGTCCGGATTTATTTTGCCTGCAGGCTCCAGGTCCACGAATTCACTTTCAGGTTTTCTGCCGTCCCTCTGCCGTGATGCCCTGATGGAGAAATAGAAAATGGCGGCCACAACAGAAACAATTGACAGCAATACAGCTACAAAAAGCGCATTGGAGTCAAGGAAACCGAGGCTGATAGGGCTGTTGCCTGTGCTGCGGGATGTGGTGTTATCAAAAGATGTTCCGGGCATGACACTGTTGGGCGGTGTTGGCAGCACCCTGACGTAAGAAATCTTCCAGGTTGCACCTTCCCAGTCTCCGATGCCTATGTATTGAAAAGACTTGAAAAGAGTGTCGGAAGCATGAAGATTCACCACCGCCCCTCCGTTTACCTGAAATCCGATTTTTGGATAGTTGAGGATGAGGCTGTTCATGTAATCCGTGTTCAGTTTTGCGGATTTCCCTGTCGATGCGAGAATCGTAGTTAATCCGCCTTCCGCTTCCCTTATGCTTGCTCCCGTATTGAGTGTGCCCCAGTTATCCGTCCTGTAGGTGTTCATTGGCTGGTTGTTTGGAAGGAAGC
>JBJKSW010000030.1:0-29979 GCA_046703525.1 Thermoplasmataceae archaeon | reverse complement strand
TGATTTTGCCCTCCCTATCCCATTTTCTCAGGGTGGTGGGATCAATCTGCAGTATCTCACACGCATCTCGGAGGGTGTACAGTTTTTCCATAACTTATCCTAACATCTCACAATATTACTTAACTTTTTCCTTTATCTGTTGAAGCCCTTCAGGTGTATTGCAAATGATTCTGACCTGTTCCTCATCACAAAGAAGCCATATCCTTCGCTTGTTTCAAACCTTCCAACGTCATAGTTCTGCCCCAGGCCGGCACCGGCTATTTTCCATCCAACTTTGAGGTCGCCAACGTCTTCTTCTACCGATTCCACACAAGAGTAGGGAACGAAAAGCCTGCTCTTGAGTGCTTCAACCTTCTCAATGCCGTGAAGGTCGATCTCAAATCCTTCATCCTGAAAAACAACGCTCACCATTTTCCTTCAGCTGAAGATATTACCCTGGGCTTTTAAGCGTTCGCTATCTAACTTAAAAAAAAGAAATTCTGATTTTCAGGATTCGTGTGCTGTAAACCGGCTGTGAAGGGTGAATTCAGGCAGTCTTGTTCTCGTTGAATATCTGCGAAGCTTCGCTGACTGTCGCCTTTTCGTGAACAATTGACCGTATTGCCTTTATCATTGCAACCGGGTTATCGCTCTGCCAGATGTTCCTGCCCATGTCCACGCCCACTGCACCGGCTTCCAGTGCGTTGTAAACGAGATTGAACACATCAACTTCAGTGTTCATCTTTGGCCCGCCAGCAACGACAAGTGGGACTGGAGACCCGTCAACTACCTTGCTGAAGTTGTCGCAGTAATATGTTTTGACAATCCTTGCACCAAGTTCAGCGCCAAGCCTGCACGCCAGTGCAAGGTATTTTGCATCTCTCTTCTCAAGTTCCTTTCCAACAGCGGTTATGGCCATTATTGGCAGGCCGTATTCCTCTCCCTCATCAACAAGCTTTGACAGGTTGACGAGAGACTGCTTCTCGTGCGCTGTTCCCACAAATATGGATATTGCGGCAGCCGCAACGTTCAGCCTTACAGCCTCATTTATTGAAGTGGTAATCTCCTCATCGCTCAGGTCATCCATGAGAATGCTGGCTCCGCCGGATACCCTGAGGAGAATCGGGACGTCCCATCCGGGGTCAACGGAATTCCTCAGAACCCCCCTTGTAACTGCAAGTGTATCTGCATAAGGAACAAGAGGCTCGATTGTCTTGTGAGGATTCTCCAGTTTCCGTGTCGGGCCCATGAAGTAGCCGTGATCGCAAGCGAGCATGACTGATCTTCCTGTGGCAGGCTTAATCATTCTCTGCATCCTGTTACTCATTCCCCAATCCATTTCTTTCCCCTTTTAACAGTGCTCACGCATATGATTGAATACTAATAACATTTCGGTACCGTCGCAGATACGCGGTAATTCAGTTCTCTATGAGAATGGATGGCCTTCCGGGCCAGGCTTTCTTTCCCTTTTCCATGAGATCTCCGGCAGCCACTTCAACAGGGCAGTTGAAAACTGATCCTATGTATGATGAGCTCTCCTTCAGGAAGGCGAGTTCGCCAAAGGAAGGTATGTTAACCAGTTTCTTCACTTTCATGAATTCTGGTATCAGGTGTTTCTGCTCTGCCTTCACGTCCTTCATCCTGTTTTCGTTCACAGTTTTCACGAACTCGATTGCCTCTTCAGATGCAGCCTTTATGCGTATGCTCTTTGGTTCTCTTCCCGTAACTGAAATAATGCTCCTGACATCTTCTATGACTGAATCCAGGTATGCTTCCTTATGAATAAGCGACCCATCTATCATGGAAGAATAATCGTCTTCAAGTGTCTGAACAGAGACGAATGAATCCTCAATGTACCTGTTCCAGTATTCCTCACACGTGTGGGGCATTACAGCACTCAGTGCAATAAGCCAATCCTTCATGACGGCCCCAACAGCTGAATTAATGCTTCCTCCCCTCTTCTCCACTCTCCTGAGGTCATTCATTGCCTCGTAGAATATGGAAACATAAGCTGACCTGACTGAATATTCGTCCATGTCCTTCATGAAGCCGTTCAGGCGCTGGTAGAACCTTGATATGAACCATTTCTCAGCCTGCCCGTATTCGTTCTTCTCCTCCTTCCTGTATTTTTCAAGCAGGTCGATGAATGAATCGTAACTCCTGATCAGTGCATCCAGGTCCTTCTCGTTCCAGTCTGCCTGCGAACTTATGTCCGCCATGATTGCCACATAGAGCCTGTATATGTCTGCTGAGTACTTCTTTGCAACCGGAAGCAGGTTCACCACGTTACCCTTGCTCTTTCCTATCTTGTGGCCCTCGGAAACAAGGAGGCCGAGAATGGAGAGGCCTCTGGGCTCCATTTCCTCCGGCAGAACTGCAGCATGGTTCAGTATGTAGAAAACAAGATGGTTCGAGAAGTGCGGTATTGCTGTCATTCGCATGTCAACGCCGTACCAGTATGCCGCCTCTGACCTTGCCTTCTCCACAAGGCCTTCAGTTTCGGCGTCAAATTTCTCTCCTGATTCGGATCCAAGGTAAATCCTGTCAAAGACAGAATCAGGTATTTTCCCCAGTTTCTCCCTGATCTTCCTCAGGTAGAGAACAGTCGTGTAAACAGCCGGATATATGGTAGAATCAGAAAGAGATTCAATCGTCCACCTGTCGTCGAACGGCAGCTTTGTTCCTATGCCTCTCCTCCTTGCACACGGCCTTTCCCTGAGCCAGTCGACGGCCTCGTGCATTGGTGCCCTGTAGTATGAAGGGACAAACAGCATCCTGTCAATGAGTTCGTGTGCCGATTTCTTCCATGAATCCACAGAATAATCTATGAACCACTGGTCCCTGAGAACTGCAACAATGACTTTTGACCCGGACCTGGTTTCAGCCTTTCTCGATACCTCATAGAATGTGAATGCCCCTCCGTTCTCCTTCAGTATCTCAATAATCCTGTTCCTGGCTTCAACGACTGACATCCCGGACAGAGGACCGCAATTATCCATCATTTTTCCGGAATAATATTCTTCCTTGTACAGCCTCTGTGTCGCTTCCAGCAATGCAGCTCTGTCCTCGGTACTTTTTATCTTATATTCACTGACGAGTGATTCAACGGTAGCCTTTCCTGGCATTGAAATGAGCTTCACTGGCTCTATGCCTATTGATTTCTCCCTGAGTGCAATGTAATCAAAAATGGAATGCCCAGGAACGGAATATACGATGCCGGTCCCGTTGTCAGGGTCCACGAAGGAAGATGAATACACCTTCTTCTTTTCCCTGGTGATTGGAACTTCGAATTCCTGTGAGAGTATGTCAGATGCATCTACCTTCTTGACTATCTCAACATCTTCCATCTGCCTGGTGATCTTGTCAAGTGTGTCTGAGGAGACGGCGAGCATTTCATTCCCGTGCTTCACTATCGTATACTCCGTTTCACCGTTTATCCAGATGTTTGTTATTCCGAAAATTGTTTCAGGGCGCAGGCTTGCGGCAACAAGGGAGTATGACTTCCCTCTGAACTTCACAGCAGTGAATTCCTCTATTGTTACCTTATCGACGTCGCCGTCCAGTATGTCATCCTCACCGACGGCGTTCTCGTCCCTGAGGCTGTAGAGAATCGGGTACTTTCCCTGCTTGATGTAATTCTTCTTCTCGAGTATCCTGAACTGCCACTGCACAAAGTCCTGGAATGTCTCCTCTGCAGAAGTGAATCTCCTTGTCCAGTCGATTGAGTATCCCATCGCAGTGAAATCCTTCACTGTTGCGTCTGAAAAGTACTGAGCTATTGCTGCCGGATCCTTGAATCTCTCAATCATTGCATCAATGTCTGATGCCTTCTCATACTGTTCCAGGTATGACCTGTAGAGGCTGATTGTCTTCCTGTCGCCCAGTGAGAGCTTCTCGGAATATGCCAGTATTGGAGTTCCGCTCTGGTGGAAGCCCATCGGATAGAGAACGTTGAAGTTCCTCATCCTCTTGTATCTTGCTATGAAATCGCCAGTGGTGTATGTCTTGCCGTGGCCGACATGAAGAGAGCCGTTTGTGTAAGGCCATGGTACTGTTATCAGGAACTTCTCCCTGCTCCCGTCCATGGAAGGCTCAAAAACGCGGCTCTCCTTCCACCGCTTCTGCCACTTCTCCTCTATGCTGTGGTCCAAGTGTCACACCTAAATGATCAGTACGGCTGCTGCAACGGTTGTTGTCCATTCCCCTGGTTTCATCACTATGCCCGTGGATCCGATGTGCCTGGTGGTGAGAATCTTGTCCTCCAGAACGTATTCGTTCTTTGATTCATCCCAGGTCAGTTTGTCAGGCATTCCCATTGTGCTGGAAAGCATCTCTGCGGCAAGTTTCTCCGCAAAATAGCCAGCTGCTTTCTCAGTCTGGCCGAACGAATGGTGCTCGCTGAGGTAGCCCCATTTTGAGCGGTCTGTCGGCAGAGCATACCCGATTGCAGAAGATATCATCCTGTTAAGCTCATTGTCCGAATTTCTTGCGAGTACGACGAACAGTATCTGGCCCGGAGAAAGAAGAGCGAGGCCGTCCTCCCTTGATACCAGTTCTGCGTTGGGCGGAAAGATTGAGCTGACATTCACAAGGTTGTAGCTGGCTATTCCGGCATCCCTTAGAGCTTCCTCGAAAGACTGAAGCTGGCTTTCCCCTCTGCCGACGCCTCTTGTGAAGAATATTTTTGACGGAATTAATGAAGTCATTGTCTAAGGCTGATAACTGATTCAATAATTAAAATTTATCAGAGATCAAAGGTGATTCTGGCAATTCCCCTGTTTGTATCAAAAACAATGTTGTGGTATGTTACGGCCTTTATGACGGTATCTGCCGCAGGAGTGGAGGAAAACCTGTGCCCCCTGAAGGTTATTGCAGCAGATCCACTTCCAGGTTCCTTCAGGACTGCCCCGTAATACAGTGTATCGTTCACTTCAAATTCCCCTATCACATCAGTGAGGACCTGTACTATGAGGTTCGCGTGGTCGCTGTACCTGTATTTTACCTCAAGGCTGCTGTTATCCTCAAGCCCTTCTGTACTGACAATGATGTCAGCCGTTGCTGCAACGCAGTTTTCAACAAGCTCGGCCAGTGAAGTACCAATTACCTCTATCTCGACATCACTTCCGTGTTCGATCAGCCTGTAACTTGGTTTCCCGGCCACGCATGAAAATCCTGCCGGAGTATAAAAGGCAAGCACTTTATGGTAAAAACCGGCAGAATTAACTATGGAAGACTGATGGTTCAGCATGAAAAGGATTCTGATGCACGTTGGCCCTTCTGTGGGCAATTATGATGTCCTCAAGGCCTCGCTGAATGACCATGCCGGGTTCAGCTCTCCGGAGTTTGTTGAAGCAATGCACAATACCATTGGCGGCCTCAGGTACGTTACCGGCGCAGACGGCTCTTATCTCCCGTTCATAATTCCAGGCAGCGGGACATCCGCAATGGAGAGCATGATGTCATTCCTCAGAAAGGGCGATCCTGTCCTTGTCGTCTCAAACGGAGTATTCGGGGACAGATGGAAATACATACTGGAGAGGTATGATGTCCACCTGGATTTCATCTCAGCAGGTGCCGGAGATTCTGTAACCCCGTCCGGCATAAGGGAAAAGTTTGGATCAAAAAGGTACAGGATGTCATTCTGCACACACGTGGAGACGAGCACCGGCGTAAGGTCTCCTGCTGAAGAACTTGCGGGAGAACTGAGAAGAATATCTGATTTTGTTGTTCTGGACGGAATAGCATCAGTGGGTGGCGAGCACGCTGCGGCATCTGAATGGAATGTGGACGCATACATAACTGCAAGCCAGAAGGCCATCGGGGCACCACCCGGTGCGGGAATTGCCGTTGTTTCAGAGAAGCTGATAAAGGACATGCCGGAAGACTCACTTGCCGGTTATTCACTGAACCTGAGAAACTGGCTGCCCGTGATGAGGGCATTCGAAAAGGGAGAGGGAAAATATTTCGCAACGCCTCCTGTGCACACTATACTTGCCCTGAGCCATGCCCTTTCCATGATCAGGGAGGAATCAATTTCCGGCAGAATAAAAAGGCATGAGAATGTCAGGAATATCATTGCTGAGGGCATAGAAAAACTTGGCCTGGAGACGGTTGCAAGAAAGGAATTGAGAAGCAACACTGTAACTGGTGTCCTTTTCAGGAATCATGATGCAAACAGGATCCTTGAGAGTTGTTACAGGCTTGGAATAGAGTTTGCAGCGGGAGTGCATCCTTCACTTGCCGGAAAATACATCAGGATAGGCCATATGGGCTGGGTCTCCGAACTCGATGCCGTTGCTGCGGTGAGCGTTATAGAAAGGGCCATGAAGGAGCAGACTTAGCCTTCAGCACACAACAGCCCGCAATATGATCTGCCTGTTTCAGGGAATATTTTTACTGCTGCATGTATTGAGATAAAATGGCAATACTGAGCCCCGTAAACGTATTCGGAGCCGTCTCTGTAACAGTGATGATGATCGCATATGTCGGAGAGGAAAGGAGGGCAATTTACACTCTTCTTTTTGCCTTCTCCTGCCTGGCCGCTTCCGCATACGGCTGGATATCAGGAACATGGCCATTCGGAATAATAGAGCTGGCATGGGGAGGATTTGCGTTCAGGAAGTTTTATGGAAGGCACCACAGGGGAGGGAATGCCCTGCAAAATTGAAATAGCATTCTGCGTTTGATTATACGCGTATGAATGAAGAACTCAGGAGACAGATAGAAAATTCCAGGAAATTTTCAGATGAATACAATACAGTCACTTATGATCTGACAGCGGGTGTAGATTTTTCAAAACCTAGGGAAACAGCAGAGGTCTTTGCTGAAATTTTCTTTGACAAAGACGGGTCCAAGTGGTTCTCGCACAAGACAGGACATCTTGAATTCCAGCCGCAGTACAGGGCAACCATACTGATCACCGATGATCATGACAGGAAGGTGTCCAGGACTCTGTCGGATTTCATGAAGGACCTGAACAGAGAGGTGCTCCCGGAATATTTCATGGAGGATATCGAGAAGGTGGAAAATTACACTCCCGGCCTTGGAACATACCTTCTCCTCGGAGTTGGAAACGCTCTGATATCAAAGGCACTCGTCAACAGGTCCAGGAAAAGGGATTTTCTGGCCAGACTGATGAATGAACTGAACAGGAACATAGTGATAAGGAAGGTCAGTCAGTCAAATTGAAAACGGGCGCTTTAAAAAAACAGATGATTTTAAAAAAATAATAAAAAAAAGGGAAAAAAGATTATTCAGGTCTTTCCGAGGATATGACCGGTATAGGCTCGTCGAGATTGAGTCCAATCTCGCTCTCACTGAGCTGTCTTCCGATGCTGTCCTGGTAGAACTTGATAATTCTCTTCTTCTCTTCCATGGTGTAATCCCTGTAGTACTTCTCCCTCTTGAGGATCTTTCCTGTCTTCTCCTCGTAGAGTTTTGCCGGAATGCTGTATTTCCTCTGTGTTGCATCCCTGTACATCTCAGGAATAACGTTGAATGCGCAGAATGGAACGACCCTTCCGTCAGGCATAGCGTAGTGTATGTCACATCTCTCCACTCTGTCAACGTCGTATGTGTACGGATCCATGAAGTGCATGAACCCAACGAACATAGACTTGTAGTGGAATGCCTTCAGTCCGTGGTAGTCTCCGTCTGTGAACGCGTTGTAAACCATGTCTTTCAGCTTGAACCCGTTCGGTGCCTTTTCCTTGTCAAGGAACCTGTTCAGCTTTGCAAGCAGTTTCGTGATTGATTCTGCCTTCTTCAGCCTCTTGAAGGTCGATCCCTTTATCTCGTCTCCGAGTTCTCCAAGGTACTCGAACATTCCTCTAACATCGATGAATCTCGTAACTGGTACGACTTTCTCATCGTCCTTGAACAGGTATGTTCCCATTCCACAGGCAAAGTGTATGGACAGCTTGTAGGTATCCTTCCCTTTCAGTGCCTCTACAAAGTTTGAAACCTTTGTTGTTGAAGGAACTGTAAAGAAGTCCTCTCTTCCTATGAGCCCATCAGTCTGCTGCTCAATCTTCTTGATTGCACCGGGTATGGTCACTCTCTGCCTCTCCCTCATCCTGTCAGGCATTCTGCCCACAAGGCTTACGGGCTGGAAATTCACAGACCTTACAACATCAATGTTGGAAAGGCCGAACTTTATCATGTCTCCGAGGTAGGCATCGTTTATTCCGCCGATGACTGTCGGAACCAGAACAACTCCAAGCGGAGCCTTCTTGTAGTTCTCAAGAGCAGCCGGAATCTCCCAGAAGTTCTTCGGGTTTGATCTCGGTGTAGGGCCGTCAAAACTCGTGTATATGACATTTGATCCGGCTTCCCTGACTTTCCTCGGGAAATCGGGGTCGAATGCTGCCCTTACACTGTTCGTGTTGAGCTGCACGTGTTCATATCCCTCTTCTCTTGCTATTCTCACTATATCGAGGATGTCGTCCCTTATTGTCGGCTCTCCGCCAGTTATCTGGACAGCGTTTGCGCCGACAGGCTTCTCATTCCTCATTCTTCTCAGCATCATCCTGACCTGGTCCTGGCTTGGCTCGTATATTGGCTCGTCTTCCTTTGCATAGAAGAAACAATACCAGCAGGAAAGGTCGCATCTGTTCGTTACAACGACATTTCCGAGACCTGTGTGTGACTTGTGTTTCACACAGAGACCGCAGTGTGTCGGACAAACAATCTTCTCTTCAAGGAGCGCCACGTTGGGATTCAGTATTCTGATTCCCTTGTCAGCCCACTTCTTGGCTTCCTGGTACATCTCGTAGTCTTCCCAGTACTTCTCCTTTGTAATTCCGTGCTCTGCGCACTCCTTAATAAGCCTGACTTCTCCACCCTGTTCGTAAACAATGGCGGGTATCCTCATCTGATCAAATTTCTCTTCGTCTGCACACAGTGGACAGAGACTTTCCGTTACTCTCAGGACTAACATGTCCTGGTTAACCAGATGTCCCAGACTGTTCACGAACTCATCTACGGTCTTGTAAGGGGCGTTCTTACTAATTTCGAAGTCCCCCGCAAACCTCATGTCGGGATATCTGTTTAGATCTTCAGTTACGATCATTTTTGAGTTCACCTAAACTAAACCTTTTAGGATTAACAGTATTAAAACATTTTTGTTGTTGATATTACTAAAAAATCAATGAAATTAACAGTTTCCTGTATTTCAGGCGGTCCCTGCCCACTAATTATCAATTAAAAGTACCTTTAATTTGGAGGCTGAAAAGTGGGGCATATAAAGGATTCCCCATGAACAGGGGAATAGCTGGAAAAAATTTCCTGTCTGACATATTCACAATTCAAGGATCAGCCATGAAATCAGAAGAAGTATTCCCGGCACAATCATGATCTGCGGAAGGAACAGGAGTGCCACGATCAGCTCAACAATTCCGAACAGAAGGCAGTAGTCTCTTGCCTTTGTGCTTCTCCTCGTCATTCTGTTGAAAATAGCCGAATAGTTGATCAGGAGGAAGATCAGTGTTATGATTATAGACACGGCTATAGCGAGATCATGGAGGACGCCTGAAAGGAATCCGCTTGCAGAACCAAGACTTATCTTTACATGTATCAGTGAAAGAAGTTCCAGTATGACAGCGATTATGTCTACAACCACTGCAAGAAGGACCAAAGCCCTGGCGACTTCCACATTTGCACTTTTTGCCATATGAAGACGGTTAACATCATGCTGTTAAAATATTTTCCTTAATTTTAACGGCTTTTGATACGGACTTGAATCAAGATCTGCTTTGATTTAAGCCAGAAGGCCGGCACGCTGTCGCTTCAGTCTCTCTTTACGGCCAGATATACGGCCCCGATTATTGGCACCAGTACCCATACAAGGCATGCTACTATTAGATTGGCTGCAGTGATGCCGAAAAAAGCCGTGTTTATACTTGTTGTCATGTAAGTCGTTATTGTCTTGGTCGAATAAGTGAAAATAAGCTGCGGAAGTGTCGCCGGGCTCAAATAGTATGTATCAACGAATATGCGGATGTATGATGTACTGCCTGTGGAAACGTGAGCAGAGTTTGCAATGACTGCAGGAATCAGCAGCCAGAAAATGGCAAAGACCGCCGTTAATATGACTATTCCTGCAATGAGTCCTCCGCCGTTCTTCGTTAGGTGCGAAAACAGGTAAGAAAGGCTGAGGAATGACAGCCCGGCTGCGAGATAACCGAAGAAAGTCTCCTCCATAAAGCCCGTGCCGGGAGGGATGCCGTACGCTTTCAGGACATAGTAATACAGTATTGCAGTTGAAATGGCCAGTGAGATGGTGACAGCAGCTGCATTGGAGAGGTATCTGCCCACTATGGGCTCGTGCCGTTCAACTCGTCTCGTGATTGTTGACTCGAGTGCCCCCGAGGTGCGTGGGCTCCCATACGTAACATAACCCAGGAAAGCTGCAAGAAATGGAACAAACAGGCTGAGAAACGGGCTGGAAGATTGAATGGCGGCATCAGGCCCCGTGCCCGGAGGGGGTTGAGTAACCATTGGTCCGAAATCGCCTGCAGAGACCACAGTGCCATTTGAGCTGACCAGGAAGAATATTATGTTGCCTGTTGCCTCAGAACTCTTGAGCTCAGGTATTACGTTGACTCTGAGTTCATTGTATCCAGAATACGATGATACTTTCGAGAGCTCTGAATAGTTCAATTTTCCATAGTTGAAGCCATTCAGTGCAGACTGGTTTGACGAGTAATACAAGGTAACCTTTCCTGATTCCGGCTGGCTGCTGTTCCCGAAGTAGAGCAGGAGAAGCCTGTTCTGGTAATAGGACGAATGCGACCTGACTGTTGTCATATAATATGGCCCGCTTCCTCCGGATGTCATACTGGTTTGGGCATATGATGAGAATATGCCGTTTAGACCGTATCCCTGAAAGATAAAGCGGAGAAAATAGTAATTCACGCTGGAGTTGATGCTGAATGTTGTATTCGACCAGCCACTGTTCCCGAACTGTATTGTCCTGTTCTGAAAGCCTGTAAGGTCAGAATAACCTGAAGAGACATTGTAAGGGGCATATCCCGGGGCCTCGGCTATGCTGACCCTGACCTGGTCGAAATAGGAATTTGTGGGTGCTGGCGAGCCCTGGGCATTATATGCAAATGCTTCAAAATTGAATGCCCCGTTATCAAAGTAGTAATTATAGGCAACATTCGCAGAAGGAGGTCCGTTATTGGTCCCGGGTGGCTGGACATTTATTCCGGATAAGAGGGCGAAAAAGATCATTATGATAATTGCAGCATATGTTGCAATCAACTTCCACCCCACCTTAAATTCATGCAGCAGAGCCCTCATTTTTCACCGCCAAGCACTTCGAAAAAGTAATTCTCAAGGTTTGGAGAAACCCTGGAAATGCTCTCAATCACGTATCTGTTCGAAATGAGGGTTCCAGAAATCTCGTTCACAACCTCCTTTCTTTCATCAGCGGCCTCTATTGTGTAGAGATCATTTTCAAAAGTCACCCGGCCGAACCTTGAAAGTATCTGTGTCGCTTTCTCGTCCGGGTTGAATATCCTGACAAGAATATTGCTCTTCGCAGTTTCTCTTAGCTGTGAACCGTCTATGATAGAGACAAGCCTTCCATGATGTAATATTGCCACCCTGTCCGCAAGGTTCCCCAGCTCTCCAAGTATGTGGGATGACAGAAGAACAGCCTTGCCTTCTTTCTTCATTTCCACTATCAGTGATCTCGCAAACCTTACACCTTCCGGGTCCAGGTTGCTGAGTGTTTCATCCAGTAGAAGGTTGTCCGGATTGCCGATCAGTGCTATGGCGAGCGAAAGCCTCTTCTTCATTCCCTGTGAAAATACGCGGGCTTTCCGGCCTGCAAATTTGCCGATGCCCACTCTATCCAGAAGATCCTTCAGGTACTCCTGTTTCCTGTATTCCTCTTTTTCTGAAAATCCGGCAAAATATTTCATCAGGGAAGTTGCTTTTGAATTAACGTCATAGTTCGGATATTCTGGAACAAAGCCTATGTGGCCAGAGGCTTCAGCTTTATCCTGCACTACATCATGCTGGTCAACAATCACCGTGCCGCTGCCTGGAAGCAGGGCTCCTGCAATGATCTTGAGTGCAGTTGTCTTGCCGGCGCCATTCAGGCCTGCGAATCCCAGCACCTCTCCGTTCCGGACTTCAAAAGACACATCATCAAGTGCCCTGACCCTGGAACCGGGATATGTCTTGCCAAGGGCTTTGATTTCCAGCATTCATACCACCACTGTAGATTCCAATAAAAAATTTATTGAAGATACTGGTAAAAAAATGAAACAGGACTTTCAGGATTATTCGTAAGGAACTTCAGGCGGTTTTCCTGGATAAACGCCTGCTGGCTATGAATACGCCCCACGTGAATAATACCACAAATGTTGCAATGAATGCACCCTGGAAAATATCATACACTGGAGTATACCAGTCAAGGACTATAGGAAAAATACCGAAGCCCATAAAGGAAGACACCCACCATATAGCTGCCACTGCCGGTGACCACTGAAAACTACGGTGTCGCTTTCTTCGTTTGCTCGTATACACAACTGGTAATCGTGAATTTGTAGATAACCATTATGAATCAAAACTACACACTGATACAAACGCTGAGGCTCATTGAAAGGTATTAATACGCCAGGTGAAATTAAGGTGGCAGGCGGGTGTGGTGTAGCCTGGCAACACGCGAGCTTGCCAAGCTCGTGCCCCGGGTCCAAATCCCGGCACCCGCATGAATCTTCTTTACCAATAAGTGCGCAACAGTATCCTGCAAAGTGTTCTCGAAAGGATTGTGCATTGTCTTCCCCCCCACATAAGCGTTGGCACAATGTCAAGTTCCGGCATACCAATTTCTGCACAGGGAGACAAAAATACACTCGTCTCCGAATCGGGCCTGGCTGAAAGAATCATTCCTGGTGCATACTTTCCCATTCTGGTTTCAGGAGGCCGTAATACAGCTGATCATAGTACTTCCCGTGGAAGAAAACCCTCTGCCTGAGGTTGCCCTCCAGCTTGAAGCCGTGCTTCTGGAGGAGACTCATGGAAGGTTCGTTGGAACTGAACGGGCATGCCTCGATCCTGTTGAGTTGCATCTTCCCGAATCCGAATTCAATAATGGCGCTTATGGCCTCGGAGGCGATGCCCCTTCCCCAGTATGAACTGTCAAGCGCGTAGCCAAGCTCTCCGCAGGATGATGGTATGTCGAGATTCCAGAGGGTGCAGTCACCTATCACCCTGTCCTCCCCTTTCATAGTAATAAACCACATGAGATCCTTGTGTGCCGCAAATGATTCACCAAGAGAACCTATCCATCGCACAGCCTGTTCCGTGGACGTGTATGGTTCTGTGCAATATGCAACTGTAACCGCTGGATCAGACTTGATTGAAAAAACATCTTCAAGGTCTCCAAGGCGCGGCTGCCTCAATGTGAGGCGTTCAGTAGCGATTTCCGGGAAACTGTCAAAGGCAGGATGAATATTCAATACGACCAGCTTCGAGTAGAATCAAGCCACATATTAACAGTTCCTTCGTTGACATGCCAGCACACGGGAGTGGCATTGAACTGTGTAATTGAACGGTTTAATTCATTCCAAAACGAGGAACTGAACTGTTCTTTCATATGTTCTCGGCACCCGCATGAGTATAAGCGCGTAATACGCAGCCTACCATTCCGGGCACTTCATAAGGGAAGCATGATCGAGACAAGGGCGCGATTTCTTTCCTTGACAATAGTCTGTATTTGATCAAAAACACCTTTTGGACATGTCGGCCGGAAAGAATAACATCGTGCGGTATCCAGGTCTTGGAATGTTTCAGCTTTCAAGCTCCTGTCGACTTCATTCCGTTTCAATCTCATTGATTACTTCACGCATGCGCATCCTTCTCTTAATGCACAGGTTTGTCTGCAACATTTGAACAGTCCTATCGAATATCAGAAAAAACAATGTCTGCTTTTTCATTATAGGCCGATAGGTCAGAACCACTGAAAAGCACAAACCTCACTTCTTTCAAAACAGTTTCATGATTTTCCAGATATCTTTTCACAGATCTGAGGGCAATCTCCGATGCAAGTGAAATAGGGTATCCATACGCGCCTGTGCTTATGGAGGGAAATGAAATAGATTCTATTCCTTCAGCTTCACACAGAGTCAGTGAGTTGTTATAGCAGTTCTTCAGAATCTCGCTTTCGTTTTCAGTCCCACCGCCCCAAATAGGGCCAACTGTATGGATGACGAATCTTGCCCTCAAATTTCCCGCGGAAGTTATCACCGCATCTCCCGAGGGCAGGCCGTCCGGCAATTTTGTCCTCCTTATCTCTCTGCACTCTTCAAGGATTTTCTGACCGCCGGCTCTGTGTATCGCACCGTCAACGCCACCACCACCCATAAGAGAAGAGTTTGCAGCATTGACTATTGCATCAGTGTCCTGTTGAGTTATGTCTCCCCTGGCTATAGTGATCTTTGTGCTTCCGATTTGCAATTCAAAGAATAAACGGGTTTTACCTTTTGAATGTTGTCCCGACGTGAAAAATGCTGCAACAGCAATCCCTGCAATCAGTCAGCAGGCTTATAAAAAGTGTCAGCGATGAATACGGAAATCACACATACAGTAAACATGAACCGCACAGGGAGATATTCCTTGACCATTACGCAGTGATAAAAGAAAAAACATCAAGCGGGGAATGGTTCATCAGGAGAGTCTCCTTTGGACAGCCTCGCTTGAGAGTTCACGATAAGCTTCTGAACCTATCCACCGTGTTGTTTTATCATCTGAGTATTTCATTTTTTCAGCAATTTTGAGAGCTGCCATGTTCAATTTTGCATTCCGTTTCCCTATCTGCCTCAGAGCCCAGTTGACTGCCTTCTTCACAAAATTCCGCCCGTCCGGCTCAGATATACTGATAATGTCAAGAAACTCCAGAAATATGCTGTCGTCTGCACCCTTGTTCCTGACTGCAAGTTCCGCCATCAGGACGAAGCCGGCACGCTTTACGAATTCCTTTTCACTCCGTATCCAGCGTAGCAGGAGCATATCTGCATGTCCAGTGGAAACAATCAGGTTTCCGCAGAAATGGTCACACAGGTCCCATGAATCAAGGTCACCGGCCCAGCGGTTGGCTTGCTCGATTCCAACTTCCAGCGAGTCATCGATCATCGTTGCAAGAATGCGGGCTTCGTGTATTTCTGTATTCCAGAGTTCAATGGCCAGCCGGTGGTTCCTTCCGGCCAGTTTTGATATTCTTCTGATTTCGGGCACCTTCACACCGAGAACAATCTTACCGGTAATCGCAAATTTCTTCATTCCAGCCGCATTTGAACTGTTGCCCGATTTCTGCAGTTCTGTTATAACCTCATCAACAGTTTCCATTACAGCACCGATTCCCTGCCTTCTCTGGTCTTGTCTATGTCATTGGGTTTCAATTACCTCATCCTCTGTGACTATTGCCGTTATCAGTGACGGTTCAACGAGCTCAAAATACAGGTTTCTTACATCTGGGCCATTTTCTTTTCCGAGAGATATGACTTCATCAACGGGCCTTTCAATCTGGCTGAAATCTGAGATCTTTCTTTCGGATAGCTTTCCTGTCCCGCAAACTACATAAAACGGCTTCTTTCTGTCCCTGCATGAAAGGGCCAGTGACCTGCTTCCTATCTTGTTCATCACGGTTCTGTCGCTGAACACCGTGTCTGCGCCAATAATTGCCAGGTCAGCCTCTGCGACCATGAGATCTGCCATTGCGTCAACTACCAGCGTTGTCCTGATTCCTTTCTGCATGAGTTCCTTGGCAACTGAAACACCCTCACAGGCCGGCCTTGATTCTGTTATTACAACACGGGTGACAAGCCCTTTTGCAGAGAGTTCTTCTATTAGAGAGATAACTGTTTCACTCCTGCTGAGAGTCAGGACCGTGCTTTTCCTCTTCAGAAATTTTTCAAGGTTTTCGCAAATGCCACTAATCTCATGATCAAGTTTTCGCTCAAAACCATCCATCCACTCCCTGACCTTCTTGATCATATTCACTTCCGGCCCTCCTGATGAGGCAACTTTGCCAAGCATTGAGGAAAAGGATGAAAGGGCCTCCATGCCCGGGTGGCAGTCTTCTATCGCCTTCCAGAGTTGCAGCAGGCCGGATGTCACATCATCTGCTGATTCGATCAAAATCTTAGCGAGTGAAACTGCCTTCCTGAGAAGCCCGGTTGAACCGGAAGTGTTGTCATGGCAGAAATCTTCCATCATTCTGGAAATGTGCTCATCCATGTTCTTACCGTTCACCAAATGCATTCACTGGATATAGAGCAGCCTCCCTGACAGGACTTTGATTCAAATGGCTCAGCCTGCAAATCACATTCCTGTCCTGTATTGCCGAGCTGTATGAGAATGTCCAGCAATGTGCAATACCTGCTGACTGTGCAGGTAATATGCTAAGTTTCAAGATCTCCGACCATCTCATATAAATATTTATTTACGGTGGAGAGATTACCTTAGGAATGCGTGATCCCGCCGAAAAATACTTCAACTGTACCGACAGAGAGAGGGCAATTTTTGAGGCAGGAATAAAGCTTGGAACGATATATCACCAGTACGTTGGAGTACCAATTAACCTCAGCAATCTTCGGTCTCTTGAAAATGCCATTAGAGAGAGTGTAATGGTGCAGCCCTTCGTTGAGACTGCAACAGTGAAGATAGACTCAGACCTGGTAAAGAAGAGGCAGGGTGTCTATAAGTACATCACACTGACGGGGGAAATGCTTGAAGTCGCATTGACCATCAAGTACAGGAAAGAATCGGTGGTTGCGAAACTGAGTTACGTTGAAGACATGGATTATCCATTGATGTATCTGGACGGTGAATCAAAAAATGGCAGTTAAGATTGGGATAACAGGACCAGTTGGCTCTATCAAGGCGGAAGCTTTGAAGAAGATCATCGAAATGCTGGAAAACGATGAGAAGGTTGTTCAGGGACTACTTTTCGGAGAAGTCCACGCCAACAGCAAGGTAACCGGTTACACGCTGTATGACATCTATACCAAGAAGAAGGTTCTTTTTGCCGACCAGAAAATAGTATCAAGGGTGAAGATAGACAAGATCGGTGTAGATACCAGGCTGCTGGAGGAGATTCTCGTGCCAAGCCTGCAGAAGGCAAGAGAGATGGCAGATTACATCGTTATCGACGAGATCGGAAAGCTCCAGCACACAACCAAGGCTGTGCAGAAAGAGATAAATGATACACTTGAGTTTGTAAAGCCGCTCATTCTCACTCTGCACAAGAAGTCGAGGAACCCTGTGCTGCAGGAAATCAGAAGCCTTGAGGGTGTCCGTGTGTTCGATATTACGCCAATAAACAGGAATTTGCTTCCCTTTAAGGTCCTGCGTGTTCTGCGCGGTGAAGAAGGATCTTGAACCTGAAAGAGGGAAAGGTAACAGTTGAAATACCCGGATCTGCGGACGATAGGGGACCGGGCAGGGCAGAACCCGGATTCTACAACAGATCCCAGAAACTGAACCGCGACGTAACAATACTGTTTCTGAACTGGGCAAGGCCAAAACTTGCGCTTGACGGGTTTGGCGGCACCGGAATAAGGGGAATAAGGTTTGCCGTTGAGTCAGGAGTCAGGACAGTAATTTCTGAAAGAAACACGGTTTCATCGGAAATCATCAGGAAAAATATAGAAGCATCCGGTGCAGACGTTTCATTGCAGAAAGACACATTCCAGTGTGCCCTTTCACAGTCCCTTTTCGATTTCATTGACATCGACCCGTACGGATCTTCTGTTCCGTATATGGACCAGGCTATAGCTTCTGTCAGAAACAGGGGCTATGTTGCCGTCACCGCAACTGACCTCAGCGCCCTTACCGGTTCAGTTCCCACCAAGACCTGGATCAGGTATGGGGCATCTGTTTCAAATGATGCATACAGGCACGAGACCGGTGTCAGGCTGCTTGCCGGCACATTTGCCAGGAGGGCTGTCAATCTTGAAAGAGAGGCCGTCCCTGTGGTATCGCTCTGGCACTCCCACTATTACAGGATCATATTCAGGGTCACGTCAGGAACGTCTCGTTCCATTGACAATCTCAATCAAATCGGTTATGTCAACAAGCACGACACTGTTTCGAAACTGTACCCGAATTCTGTTGAAGGGCCTCTGTGGACAGGAAAACTCTATTCTGCGGAATTCCTTGAAAAACTTGAAGTTCCTGAATACCTGAAAGCAGACGGCACACTCATGAAGTATGTTGAATATTTCCCCAACGAAGACATCAGGATGTACTTCACGGATGTCGGGGAGATCGGAAGGCTGAGGCACGAATCTCCAGTTCCACTGAAAAAGCTTGTAAGAACACTCTCTGATAACGGTCTCAGCCGAATGGGGAGAACACAGTTTTCACCAACAGGCTTAAAGGCGGATATTTCAATGGATGAGGCCATGGGTCTCCTTGCCTGACTGTTGAAGCGGCAGTAAAGGGGCAAAGTTCAGCCATTCTATTTTCTCATTCCTTTCTGATCAACCTGCTTCTGATGCTAGAAAATATCCTTATAAAGCATAATTATGCATGTCGGAGTGATTTGAGCCTCAGGGACTGGACAAGCATAATAAGGCCCGTGAACGGAATAATGGGTATAGTGGGTACTCTGATCTCCTCCTTTATCGGCCTTGGATACGGAATAACCGGCCATTATGCCGAGGCTTTTGTTGCAGCTCTTTCAGTCTTTCTGGTAACATCTGGAGGGAATGTAATCAATGACATATATGACAGGGAAACTGACAGGATCAACCATCCGGAGCGGCCAATTCCGGGCGGCAGGATATCCGTTTCTTCTGCAAGGGTGTTTTCAGCAGCCCTTTTTGCCGTGCCTATCCTGCTGGCATTCTTCTTCCTGAACTATGAGGCACTCACGATTGTTGTGATTGCCGAGATTCTCCTGATTGTGTATGAATCCAATGCAAAGAGAAGGGGTCTCTCCGGAAACATAATCGTGGGCTCGCTTGTTGGCCTTATATTCATTTTCGGCGGCATTTCGGTTGGATCAGCCTACAAAATGTACATTCTCTTCGTCATGGCTGCACTGACCAACATAGGCAGGGAAATAACAAAAGACGTGGAGGACATGACAGGTGATGTGGACAGGAAAACGTTTCCAAAACAGTATGGAAAGAAGAATTCCGCATATCTTGTGACCGCACTTGTCCTGATTGCAGTTGCCGCCTCTTTCATTCCATATATAATTCACATTTTCACATTCTATTATCTGATTCCGGTGGTTGTTGCAGATGCACTGTTCATATACACCGCTTCAATGGTGCAGAAAGACCCCTCAAAGAGCCAGAAGTATTCAAAATACGCCATGATACTCGGCCTGCTTTCATTCATTGTTGGTGAAATAGCATGAAAGTCTATGATGAAATAATTGAGACACTGAAGAGCAAGAAAATACATATGACCCTGATAGACCCGGCGTCACAGGCTCCGGAAAAATCCGGCAGGATTGCCAGGGAAGCCTCGGCCGCAGGCACTGACTACATAATGATAGGCGGTTCAAACAATATTGATTACAGTAGGATGAAGGAGACAATCAAGAGCATTCGAAAAGCAGCAGAAACAAGAATCATTATTTTTCCCGGGTCTCCTGAGATGCTGTGCGAAGACGCGGATGCTATATATTACATGTCGCTCCTGAATTCCAGAAAGACAGATTTCATAGTAGGCTACCAGGTTTCAGTCTCAAAAAAGATTGTTGAAATGGGCATAGAGACAATACCAATGGGTTATGTCATCTTCGAGCCCGGAATGACTGTGGGGAAAGTGGGTGATGCCCGCCTTGTCGGCAGGGAGGACGTCGGAACAGCAGAATCATACGCTCTTGCTGCAGAACTGTTCGGAATGAAGCTCGTTTATTTCGAGTCAGGGTCCGGATCACCGACCAGAATCTCTGCGGACGTAATCAGCAGTGTCAGGAAACTTCTGAAAATACCACTTATTGTGGGAGGGGGCATAAGGTCGCCCGAGACTGCCAGGGAAGTTGCAGAAGCCGGGGCAGACATTGTGGTAACCGGAACGGTGGCGGAAACCGCTGACAACATTGCCGGCACCCTGAAACCGATCATCAGTGCAATAAAATCAGTCAATCCATAAGGTTTATCGAAAGCTGACCATATCCAGAAACATGCCTAGGATCAGGATTGAGGTCAGCTATCTTGAGGGTGTCGAAGACCCGGAAGCACTGACAATTTTCAAGAACCTCAAAAATCTCGGTTACAGTTCCGTGAACTCAGTCAGGGTAATCAGATCTTATGAACTTGACATTGACAGCCCGGACCCAGAGAAGGTTGCCAGGGAAATCGGGGAGAATCTCATGATCAATCCCGTTATACACAGCATGGATGTGAAAGTCCGCAATGACTCCAAGTAATGTGGATGAACCGCAAACGGGGCCGCGTGTGAAGTCAGTCGAACTCATCGCCTCGGATGATTCAGAACTGGACAGGATCAGTGCTGAGAACTCCCTTGGGCTCAACCGTGGTGAAATGGTCCAGCTCAAGAATTATTTCTCGGATCTCGGCCGCAATCCCACAGACATTGAACTCCAGGCTATGGCGCAGGCTTGGAGCGAACACTGCTGCTACAAGTCCTCAAAATTCTATCTGAGGAAGTACCTGTCCGGGCTCAGGCAGGATTACGTCATTCTCGCAATGGAGGACGATGCCGGAGTGGTTTCAATGGGCAATGATTATGTTTACGTTCTCAAGATGGAGAGCCACAACCACCCTAGCGCTGTAGAGCCTTACGGAGGTGCGGCCACAGGTGTGGGCGGCATAATAAGGGACGTTCTTTGCATGGGGGCACAGCCTGTTGCACTGGTCGACTCTCTCTCCTTCGGTGACCCTTCCGGCCCGAAAAACGGGCCCCTTTCCCAGAAATTCATTCTCAACAGGATAGTTTCCGGGATACGTGATTATGGCAACAGGCTCGGCATTCCAACAGTAGCCGGATCTATTGACTTCGACAGCAGCTACAATTCCAATCCTCTTGTTAATGCGGGCTGCATAGGAGTTGCAAGGAAATCTGACATTGTAAGGAGCAGGATATCAGAAGTGGGCGACATACTCATTCTTGCTGGAGGAAGAACCGGAAGGGACGGGATTCACGGTGTCACTTTTGCATCCAGGGATCTGAATATTGGAGAAAAGGAAAACAGGAGGGCAGTACAGCTCGGGAACCCCATAGTTGAAGAACCTCTGATCCACGCGATCCTGGAGCTTGTTTCGGAGAGACTTGTTGACGGAATGAAGGACTTAGGTGGCGGCGGGCTGTCCAGCTCAGTCGGTGAAATGTGCTACGCCGGAGGCACGGGGGCATCTGTGGACATAGACAGGGTCATTCTAAAGGAGAAGGATATGCTGCCCTGGGAGATCTGGATCAGCGAGAGCCAGGAGAGAATGCTTCTTGCCATAAAGGAAGAAAATCTTGAGAGGGTATCAGCAGTATTCGATTCCTGGGATGTTGAGCATTCGGTGATCGGCAAGGTTGAGAGCGGGGAAAGCCTGAAAATCTTTTCAGGGGGAAAGAAGATTTTCGACCTTGACCTGCCATTCCTCACTTCAGGCCCGGTATATAGCAGGTTCTTTGTTGTGCCCGAAAAGAGAGAGCTGACAAAAACCTATTCCCCGGAACCGAGAAACTACAATGAACTGCTTAGGAAAATGCTTTCCTCCCAGTACCTGGCGTCAAGGTCACCAGTAGTCAGGCAGTATGATTTCACTGTCAGGGGAAATACAGTGCTGAAACCGTTCAATGGAATGTCTGAATTTCAGACGCATTCTGATTCAGCCGTTGTGAAGGCATTTGAGGACAGCAACCTGGGGATCAGCATTACATCAGGAACAAACTCGAGAATAGTTGCAATTGACCCGTATGAAGGGACCATCCACGTACTGGCTGAAGCCTTCAGGAATATCATGAGCACGGGGTCACTTCCGCATTCGGTTGTCGACTGCCTCAACTTCGGAAACCCGGAAGACCCTGTGGTGATGGGACAGTTTGTTGAATCGGTCAGGGGAATCTCGGATTTCTGCAAATTCTTCAACCTTCCTGTAGTATCAGGAAATGTCAGCCTTTACAACAGGTCAGGCACAACAGAGATCAAGCCGACACCTACAATAATGATGGTTGGAGTTGCTGATGATGTCAGCCATGTCACTTCAACTTCAATAAAAGGGCCGGGAAATGCACTCTTTCTTGCGGGCGAAGACTCAACCTGCCTGGATGGGAGCGTTTTCCTTGCCATTCAGGGTATAGAAGGCGGATCCATAGAACCATCAGACCTGGATGAATTAAGATCACTTCATGACTCGTTCAGGGTAGCACACGAACAAAATGTAATGCTCTCCGTGCACGACGTTTCAGAAGGCGGCATTGCACAGGCACTCTGCGAGATGACGTTTGGAAACGGCATCGGGGCCGACGTTGTTCTGGATTCTGTCAGGAATGACAGGCCTGCGGCCAAGCTGTTCTCAGAACTCGGGAACAGGTTCATAGTTGAGGTGCCGGAACACTCCGTTGAAAAATTCACAGAGATCTTCAGGAATAACAGAATCAAGAGGATAGGCACTACTGGCGGAGACAGGATTCGGATAAGCAACCTGAACATTACGCTGGTGGACGAGAGCGTGGAAGAGCTTGCGAAGCTCTGGAACAGCGCCCTCGAGAGCTATATGTGATCCATTTTTCAAGCTAATTGTCGGCGGATTAGGAGAATACTATTATAGTGAACTAGTCTTATATTTTTATGAACTCCGGTGAAGTTCTGGCAATTTCCAGCGCAGACATGGAAATAATCTCGAGGATCCAGCTGACTTCACTCTTCACTGGCAGATCCACTGTTTCAATGGCCGGACTGCCTGACATAATCCAGTCAGTGCTCTATTTTGCTGGCCACACTGCCAGAACAGTCGCGGGAGAGCTCAACAGGCTCCTGAACACGGCAAGCAATGCCGGAGGGGCTGTTGAAGGTCAGTTCCATTACAGTCCGTCACAGGAGGATGCCGGCCACCTGGAATCCATAACTGACTGGCTCAGAAAGAGCGGCCTCAAGAATGAAACTGATTACTCCGGCATATTCAGTTCCATAATGCATTCAATATTCCGGAACGACAAGTTCAACGGCACAGTCAAGAAGAAGTACCTTGATTCAGTTTTTGTCTCAGCCATGTACGGTGTTCGGCCCCTGAGTGTCCTGAGGATGTTTAACGAACCGCCTTCTTCAGACATTCCATTCACGAAGAATGAAAGGGATTCACTGGTTCACACGGAAGAGGACTCCCGGATCTACGAAGAGTTCAGGAAGAAACTGTATTCACCCGGCGGAGAAGGCGATGCTGCCAAGGTAATACTCCAGAGATACACGTCCGCACACACTTCCGGGAGCGGAACGTCCAGGGATTCAATAACTCTCACTGAGAGGAGCATGCAGCTGTCGGACTTTGTATCCGGGATGAAGAGCAGCAGGAGCACTTCCAGCCTTTTTGACTTTGAATCCGCTTTCCTGGGCTATGCACTGCACGTTCTCTCCTGGACGGATGAGTCTGCAAACATACCATATGTGGCGAAAAGGCTGTTTTCACTGAGCTATGAGGGTTCTGAGAATGCCGGTGCATCCTCACAGAAGGGGAATGAGGGATATCCGTACCAGAAGATTGTTGAGTCATTTGCCGAGTACAGGAATGCATATTCCTATGGCGCGTGGTCGCTGGACAGTTTTCTTACAGGCTTTTACAGGATTTGCCACTCGTTCAGATTCTGATCAATTTCCAGCAGTGCGGAAGCATGGGTAAAAGGCACAGAAATGTAGTCGAAGGTTCATATGAAACATATTTATGCTTGCAATTCTTAAGGTCTTGAGGTGTTGTAACATGTCGTTCCACAGATTCGGCGACTACGACGACGATGACGATAGTGACGACGAAGACGATGAGTTCTGATTTTTAATTATTTTTAATTTTGATTTGGACATGTTAATATCTCTTACTGTTATATTTGCCGGCTCAGGTATTCCATGGAAAACGTATTTGATCTCCTGGACCCGAAAGTCTCGGACATTATAGAAAAAATGGGTGTGCTCGAACCAACCGAACCACAGAGGAGGATCATTCCCCTGGTTCTCGAGGGGCGCAATGTACTCCTGCTTTCACCTACAGGAAGCGGCAAGACTGAAGCGGCTGCGTTTCCCGTTTTCACCAGAATGCTTCGTGAAAGGCCAGAAAAGATTTCAGCACTTTACATAACTCCACTGAGGGCACTCAACAGGGACATGCTTGGCAGGCTTATGGAATATTCAAAGGAAATGGGCCTGTCTGTGCAGGTGAGGCACAGTGACATCACGCAGGCCCAGAGGAGGAGGATTGTTACGGATCCGCCGGACCTCCTGATAACAACGCCTGAGTCCCTGCAGATTATGCTGAACGGCAAAAGGCTGAGGCAGCTGATATCCAGGGTCAGGTACGTGATTGTGGACGAGGTGCACGAACTGGCCCAGAATGAGAGAGGCACGCAATTCTCGGTTGCCCTTGAGAGGCTGAAGAACATTAGCGGCCAGGTTCAGATAATAGGCCTGTCGGCCACTGTCGGAAACCCGGAAGAACTTGGAAAATTCATTTCACCTGACAGGGAGATTGAAATTGTCAGGACGTCACTTGTGAAGAAGCTGAGAATTGAACCCGTCATAGCTGAAAAGGCCGACAGTTCAATTACAGAGAAGATGGGCTGTGATTCACAGTATGCTGGAACAATCAAGAGGATGTGGGAACTTGTTTCTTCGCACCGGGGCACACTCATATTTGTGAATACGAGGAGTTCGGCGGAAGATCTGGCATTCAGGCTCAGGCTTTGGCTGGGGGATGTCCCCATTCTGGTCCACCACGGCTCGCTTTCAAAGGAGACACGGGAAACTGCAGAGAGGGCATTCAAGGCCGGAGAGGTCAAGGCCCTTATATGCACATCATCCCTGGAGCTTGGAATTGACATCGGGAGCGCAGACCTCGTGATTCAGCTCAACTCCCCGAGGCAGGTGAACAAGATGATCCAGCGTGTGGGCAGGTCAGGCCACTGGATCGAGAAAGTGTCGAAGGGCCAGATCATCTGCAATGACGTGATTGAGCTTGAAGAGGCTCTTGCCATATCCCAGCTGGCATCCAGATCAGATGCAGAAAACATCAACATAAAGAAGGGTTCAATGGCCACAGCCGCCAATCAGGTAATGCTCATGCTCTCTTTCCTCAGGAGGGCAAGCGCAGACGACATTTACAGCATTATAGGAAAAGCCTACCCTTTCAGGGATATGCAGAGGGAGGAATTCGATGATCTCGTTAAGTTCCTGGCAGACACAAGGAAACTGTATATGGAGGAGCAGGAAGTAGGCAAGAGGAGCGGTGTCCTCAAGTACTACCTTGAGAACATATCAATGATACCAAGCGAGAAGACATACCGTGTAATTGACATTGTTAACAAGAAATTCATAGGAACTCTTGACGAAAGGTACGTCCTCAGTGAGCTGGAACCGGGGTCCTACTTCGTGATGAAGGGATCGACCTGGAGGGCCACACGAATTGAGGAGGAGAAGATACTCGCTGAGCCGTTCAGCACAACGGCCATTGCGCCGAAGTGGACGGGAGAGGACATACCTGTGCTCGCAGAAGTTGTCGACCAGGTCTCTGAGAACAGGAAACACATGGACCCTGATCTGATTGAGGACAGGAATTCCAGGAATGTTCTGGCGGAATGGTGGCAGAATGAACTCGGGCAGAAGGACAGGATAATCATAGAGAGCAGGTCGGGCGAAGTCATAATACAGGTTCTCCTCGGGACAAAAGGGAACTTTGCCTTTGCAGAAATTCTCTCAAGCCTGCTGTCATCAATCACTGGTGAAAGTGTCGAGATGGATTACTCGCCTTATCACATATATCTCAGAACGTCGAGGAACTTTTCACCGGAGGATATACACAAGGTGCTTCTGGAAATGGATCCGGACAGGCTTTCCGACTATGTTCTTGGCTCTGCCAGAAGGACAAGGTTCTTCAACGGTGTATTCCTGTATGAGGCAAGGAAGTTCGGCGTTATCTCAACAGACTCTGAAATAGGCAGGATAAGGTTTGAGAAGATAGTTGACTCATACAGAGACACTATTCTTTACCGTGATTCGATCAGGAAGCTGATCTCCGACTACATGGACCTGAATGTCCTGAAGGATTTCCTTCTTGGCTTAAGGGAAGGAACTGTAGCCTGCACGGGAAGAAAGGAAATAAGCGATTCATCAGGCATTTTCATGCAGCACTATTCAGAACGTGTAGCTCCACTTGTGCCGACAAAGGCAATACTGGATGCAATAAAGAACAGGCTGCTCAATGAAAGAACCATATTGTACTGCACAAGCTGTGGCAACGTCAGGACAATGAGAGTGAAGGAGGTAAAGAGCATAAAATGCCCATTCTGCTCCAGCTACCTGGTTGCATCACTGTCCGAATTTGAAAACGACAGGCTGAGGGAGTTCCTGAAAGACCCTGAAAAACACAGGGATTTCGGAAGGAGGCTGAAGAAGAATGCCCACGTGGTCAAGGAGCGGGGAATGGAAGCACTCATGGCACTCTCCGCAAGGGGAATCGGATCAGAAACGGCTTCAAGGCTGCTCCAGGTAACATACTTCAAGGAAGATGATTTCATCCGCGCCGTACTGAACGCCGAGATAGAGTTTGCCAAGAGCAGACGATACTGGGATTAATTCTCCCGCTGTTGCTTTGAAAATTCCGCCAGCTTAACCAGTGCTTCAAGGAGTGCTTTTATTCTCTTGACGGTGTCCTCATCCTTCAGGTGCATGTTTTCATCGAACTTTGAATGTGCAGAACTGACAAGGACTTCAGGCTTGTTCACCGGGTGAAGGTCCAGGTAGACTGCAACCTGCCTCAGATGGTATTGTGCCCTTGCACCACCGAGTGAGCCTGTTGACGAACTCATAATTGCAAGTGCTTTTCCGGCGAAGTAATTGGTTTTTGGAGGCCTGCTGGCCCAGTCTATGGCGTTCTTGAGAAATCCGGGGATTGAATAGTTGTATTCCGGCGTTGATATCAGGATTGCATCTGACCTGCGTATTGACTCTTTGAACCTGAGGACAGAATCTGGTATATCTGCCTCATCGTCCTGATTGTATATCGGTATTCCTGCTATGTCGAAAATCTCCATTTCCGCTCCTTCAGGAAGCAGATTTGCCGCTTCTTCCAGAAGTGCCTTTGAGTATGATCCCTTTCTTAGGCTTCCCCCGAAGCCCAGAATCTTGACAGTCATGAAAAGCGGAATGCAATTTGCCTTATAACAGCAGTGGAATCGTGATTCTCCTCAGAATTTGTGACGAACGGCTGCATCCTGCCCGACAATAGAAAAGAATATCGTCTATGACTTCTTTCACCTATTGATGATACAAAAGTCCGTCAGGCTTTTGTCGGTTTTTGAGAAATATAGAGAGAAGAATCTCAAGGTCCCAATCCTTGTTGAGGGAAAACACGACGTATCATCTCTCAGAAGGCTTGAATTCAGCGGGGAGATCATAAGTCTCAATTCCGGGCACAGCCTACTTGGAAAGGTCGAACAGATTTCGAACAGCCACAACGAGGTGATCATACTGACTGATTTTGATCAGAAGGGGGTCTTCCTGAAAAGAAGGCTTACCAACTATCTCCTGAGCGTGGGAACCAGCGCAGACATCTACCTCTGGAACTACATTTCACACTATCTTCCCGCAAGGACTGTTGAGGAGCTCCCCTGGGCATATGAGAAAGTATCGGGCGTTGCGTTGCGATAACAAGATTAAATCCCTCCCAATTACGTCCTGATGGCTTCCAATATCAAGGTAACATTTCTTGGCACGGGAGGATCGTGGCCCTCCCCCGGCAGGTCCCTTCCTGCTGTCGCAGTCCAGGTCGACGAGATACTGAATCTCTTCGACTGTGGAGAAGGGACCCAGAAGCAGATAATGAAGAGCAACCTCTCATTCATGAAGATACAGAACGTTTTCATAACGCACTTCCACGGAGACCACTTTCTGGGTCTCCTCGGAATGATTCAGAGCATGTCTTTCAACGGAAGGGAAGCCCCCCTTCACGTCTACGGCCCCCCTGGTGCAATAAGGGTGATGGAGAATGCCATAGCGGTCGGGTATTACACACTGTCTTTCAGAGTGATCGTTCACGAACTTCTTCCTGACACAACATATGACATGGACAGGTTTGAGATCTCAACACTCAGGAATGACCATCCTGTTCCATGCATATCATACTGCCTCAGGGAGAAGGAAATGCTGAAGATTGACGGAGAAAAGGCAGGAAAGCTTGGAATTCCTTCCAGAAAGCTGGAGAAGCTCAGAAACGAAGGCATGATCGTGCATGACGGAAGGACTGTGAGGTTGGAGGAGGTGCTGAAGGGCAAGAGACCAGGAAGGAAAATCGTCTATACTGGAGATACGCGCCCAATGGAGTCAATGGTCGATTTTGCATCCGGCGCAGACGTATTCATACACGACACTTCAACAGACTCGTCATATGAACCAAAGGTAAACGAGTTCGGCCACTGCAGTTCAAGACAGGCAGCAGAAATAGCCAGAAAGGCATCAGTCAAATCATTCTTCCTGTTCCACTACAGCCCGAGAATAGATGATCCTGAAGTCCTTCTGAAGGAGGCAAAGGAAATATTTCCCGACTCGCGCCTGAGCAGGGAACTGATGGAAGTTGAAGTCAGGGCCTCCAGAGAAATAATTCCGCTCTGAGCTCACTTCCCCAGTGAGATTCCCCTGCTGTTCTGATAGTTTCCTGACCTCTCAGAGTATGCCCTGTCCACAGACGACTCGAGCCTTATGAACACAATCTGCGCTATCCTGTCGCCTGCTGTGACCTTGAGTTCATCTTCTGAAGAGTTGTAGAAAGTGAGTGTAAGATTGCCCCTGAATCCTGCATCCACAAGACCAAAGGAGCCAAGAACACCTTTCCTTGCGTATGACGACCTTATCCATATCATGCCTATTATGTCGTCAGTCATGTTCATAAATTCCCTTGAGGAAACCAGAAATCTTGATGTCCCCGGTACCGTTGCCTCCGAAGCTATACTGTCAGAATTGACCTTGATCTCGCCGATTGTGAGGTCATATCCGTTCGGTGTCATGTTCTTTTCTTCAAAATGCTCAGAAATAAGGAGCCCTTTGTCGACCATTGCCTTAATGTCCCTGTCGCTGAGTGCACCCATAAAAGGTCAAAGTATAGGATCATTATGTTACTTTCTGTGAAACTGTACCGGTGGCCCAGTGCCTGGAAATCAGGACGTAGAGGACAACTGCCACAGTGAAGGACACAAAGAAACTTATGTCGACTCCTCCGAGATATTTCGAAAGCGGGCCCACAAACAGGTATCCCGGATTCATGAACGGTACTGAAATCAATATGGACACAAGATAAGAAGCGATGGCGATCCTTCCCGTATTCACACGTTTCCCGGGCCTACTGTGCCTTCTGACCACAAAGAAGTCTGCGATCATGACGCCAAGCCATGGCGTTATCCAGTAGTCCAGCACGAGCAGGAAGTCTTCAAAATAGCTGTAATAATGGAGGTAGCCGAAGTATGAAAGCAGTATCGAGAAAACAACAACTATCACAACTATTGAACGCCTGCTCACTCCTGTTCCCATGCTTTTCATGGAGAGGGAATTTGAATAAAGGTTGAGGGCGTTTGCAGAAAGTCCGCCAAGGAAAAGGGCGACCATGCCGAAAGCACCCAGGCTCAGTGGCCCCAGTATATGAAACAGCTGCTGGGAGATTTCCGGTTCACTTATTGTGTTGGCCGCTATCAGATACCCGATAATCTCGACAAAAACACTGGCTATGACTCCGCCGATAAGTGTGAAACCGAAGACGGACACAGAGGAACTCTCTGATTTAACATACCTGGAGTAATCCGAGGCATAAGGGCCCCAGCTCA
>JBJKSW010000029.1:0-6188 GCA_046703525.1 Thermoplasmataceae archaeon | reverse complement strand
GGCGGGGGAGCACCGCAACAGGAGGAGCGTGCGGTTTAATTGGATTCAACGCCGGAAAACTCACCGGGAGCGACCTCTGGATGAGAGTCAACCTGACGAGTTTACTCGATAGGAGGAGAGGTGGTGCATGGCCGTCGTCAGCTCGTACCGTAGGGCGTTCACTTAAGTGTGATAACGAGCGAGACCCGCATCTCTAATTGCCAGTGTAGACGAGAGTTTACAGGAACTTTAGAGAGACCGCCATCGCTAAGATGGAGGAAGGCGCGGTCGACGGCAGGTCAGTACGCCCCGAATCTCCCGGGCAACACGCGCGCTACAAAGGACAGGACAATGAGCTGCAACCTCGAAAGGGGAAGCCAACCTTTAAACCTGTTCGTAGTTAGGATTGAGGGCTGTAACTCGCCCTCATGAATCTGGATTCTGTAGTAATCGCGGGTCAACAGCCCGCGGTGAATATGCCCCTGCTCCTTGCACACACCGCCCGTCAAACCATCCGAGCTGGTGTTGGATGAGGGTCTGCCCTATCTGGACAAACTCGAATCTGATGTCAGTGAGGAGGGTTAAGGCGTAACAAGGTATCCGTAGGGGAACCTGCGGATGGATCACCTCCTAAGTTAGACAGGGCCATGGGTACAATCTCTCACGTAACTCACAAATTGGTATTTTTCTTTTTTTTCTGATTCTTATGTCAGTGTTCATGTCATTGGTTGGCACAATTATCTACTCTGCGCATTAGCCGTCAAGATTATCGCAAACCGTTCCTTACAGTCATTCATTGAGATAATCTTCGACCTCATTCAGTCAGCAGAATGAGAAATGTTTTATTCGGTTGATTTGATATGGTTGGTACTGAAATATGACTGTTGAAGATATTGCGAAGGAACTTCAGGGGAAAATAGAGAAGAGAATCTCTGGAATCGGAAAGGGCAAGTATGCCAGAATAATAAGGATGGCAAGGAAACCAGGAAGAGATGAGTACCTGAAGGTTCTTATGATCACTGGTGCAGGAATAGCACTACTTGGCGTATTGGGCTTTATCATCTACCTGGTTCTCGGGGTATACTTCAAGATACCATAATGGTGATAAGATGGAAGAAACAAAATCCGAAAAAGGATGGATATCTGCTGGCACCCAAGACCAGGGAGTAGGCTGTGACCGGGAAGTCAGCATACCCGTCGAAATTAGCAACATACAGAGCACCAAGAGAAAATTCACTTTAACAGTAAGTTCAACATTTTCTGAAAGAGATGAACTGATCGAGTGGGGGCTCACCATAAGTTCAAACAAGGACAACGAGTTTTCAATTTCACCGGGATTCAACAATGTCGTTACTGAGTCCCTGGAAATAGATTCAAAGTCAAGCAGAAAGATGATAGTCACCATTCATACGCCAAAGGGCGGTTCCAAGGGAGACAACGTAAGATTCAACTTCAAGGTGGAGTCTGAGGACGGGATACATTCATTTGATAACACGTTCGTTCTCACACTTGTTCCGGTCATAATTGCTCTTAAGACAACTGTGGGACACGAGATCCAGGTTGCTAGAGACCTGTCCAACAAAAGTCAGAGAGATAAGGATGAGAGGAGTGAAAAAGGCGACCAGGAAATCATAAATGAAGTGCTGTCTATAATGTCACCAAGAGAAGTAAAAGGTTACATTTTCGTTGAAACAATGCATCCTGACAGAGTGGGATTCATAGCAAAAGGCATAAGAGGATTCAAGGGCGAGGTCAAGGGAGACATTGCCATAGAAGAGATTTCACACTACCTGACGCCAAAGCCTGCAGTCACCGGCATTGAACTTGGAGCCTTCGTTGAACTGATTGACGGTCCGTTCAAGGGAGAGAGGGCCAAAGTCATGTCTATAGATGCTGCGAAAGAAGAAGTTACAGTGCAGCTTGTCGAGAGCATGGTTCCAATACCGGTAACCGTTAAGGCGGAAGCTATCAGGATGCTAGACAAGACCTGAACACATGAAACTAAAATACAGATCAAAGGAAAAGGAAAAACAGTTTCTCGAGCACATCGAGAGTATTTACAAGGATCTCGATGCTCTCGTTCCGGAATGCCTGCATCAGGGTATGTTCTGTCCGTTCGTTCAATACAAGAAGAAGCTTGAACAGATGGCCCAGTCCGGCAGGTTTGACAGGTATGCCGGTTCTGCTGACCAGTTCCTGAGCGGCATTTCAGAGACTTACAAGGTTCTTGAGTCAAACTCCGCACCAGTAATGGGGGTGATTACAACACCATTCGGCAGCGTTGAGTATGCAAAGCGGGGAAACACTGATCCTGTGGTGCTGGCAGGCGTTCAGAACTATACTAATGAAACATGGAGGATGCTTGCCTTTTCTACACTGGTGAAATCCAAGGGAGTGAGGGTATTCTCCTCCAAGACACGTTTCATCGGGTCATGCAAAGATGATTCTCCTGATGTTTCTTTCTTCACTGAAGTGCTTGAAGAGCATTCAATTCAGTACGTCCAGTCTGGAAATATGCTGGAAATAGGCAATTCCGAACGATATATTGAGCTCGTTTATCTTGGAAGCATAACTTTCAGGCTACATGACGACAGCAGGCAGAACATAATACCAGTATTGATGAAACACATATTGACACAGGATCCATCAAAAGATTTTGAGATAAGTTGTCCGGTGCTTTCAGAAGTTTCCCAGGTCATTCCGAAGGAACTTTCGGCAGCTTATTTTTCAGGCAAGCTCGACAACCGTGACTTCATTCGCCTCCTCAGCGACCAGCGGAAAAAGCTCGCAGCTTCCCAGGGAATGTCAGTCATTGGAGAGACCCTCTACAACGATTTTTCCGCTTTTCTTTCCAGCTTTGAAGATCCAGTATTTGACCCCGGAAAGCTGCTACCCACTCTTGAGGAGAGGGGTGAAGGCATTGTGATGGACAACCCCAGCTTCAGGAAGCTCATTGAGATACTCTGGCCAAGGTCTAAGGAAGAAATCGTCAGTGCCTATTTTCCTGATTATGATCTCCAGAAACTCAGGAGGCTGTCTGGCGATCCAATGCAACAGCTGAACACAATAAGCAGCATGTTCAATGAGAGTGAGAAAGAGCAGTCCGTGACCGTAAAGCCGTGGTCTCCGGACTCTGAATTTCTTGTGGAACTCATAAAGAATCACGTCAAGAAGGGAATGGCCGAAACGATCAGGTCCGGGGAGAAGGGTTTATCCAACAGGACAAGGAAGGCAATTTTCTACTCTTACCTTCTTTCACTCAATGAAGCAAAGAACAGGGAATGGATGTTTACTCCGGAGGAGAAAGAGCTTGGGCAGAAACTTCTTCCCGCAATGGAACGTATGATTAAGGAGAATTCTCCTGATTATGACAAGGAAATAGAAAGCCTCAGGGTTTACGTGATCTAGATGAGCAGGCACTTTCTTTCAAAGAGGGACATAAAGAGCCTGAAAGAAAAAATTTCTGACATCCCCGTAGAGTTCAGTGAACTTGACAGGCTGGAGATTGATGAGGGCAGAAAACCAGTCATATATTATTACAGGAAAAAGCCGTATTTTTTTGAGAATGGACTTGTGATACCTACGCTGTACCTCCTGAACACGCTGAAGCCAACAGGGAAGAGGATCACTGTGGACAGTGGAGCTGTTCCGCACGTGGCGAAGGGTGCAGGCATTTTTATCAGGGGCATCATAGATGCTGATCCTGGAATTGAGAATGGGGACATGGTATACGTGAAGAACGAAGACGGAGTATTCATTTCAGTCGGAATATCAAACGCTGATACGGCAACTCTGCTTTCCAAGTCCGACGGTGAAGGAATCCGGAATATACACTACATTGAAGACGATGTAATGAAGACTTCAACCTGAGGTTTTCTGACTCTAGTGGTCCAGTGCACCCTATTCTCAAAAATGTTATTAGCAAATAGAGTCTATAGACAGCATGGCAGAATTACTTAGCATTGGGGATATTGCCCCCGACTTTGAATCTGTGGATCAGAACGGCAGCACTGTCAAGTTGAGCAGCTTCAGGGGCAAACCCGTGGTTGTATATTTCTACCCGAAGGATGACACGCCGGGATGCACTGCTGAAGCCTGTAATTTCAGGGACAACTTTGGCGATTACGAGAAAGCAGGCGTAAAAGTTCTTGGGATAAGTGTTGACAGCCAGAATTCCCACAAGAAGTTTGAGCAGAAATATGGCCTTAACTTCACACTTGTGGCTGACGACTCAAAGAAGATTGCTTCAGATTATGGCACACTCTCTGAGAGGAATGCGAAGAGGGTCACCTACATCGTGGATCCTGAAGGAAAGGTTGCTCACGTTTACCAAAAGGTCTCTCCGAGAGAGCACGCTGTGGAAGTGATGTCAAAACTCAAGGAGCTTGGGCTTGTAAAATAGCCTCAATTTTTATACTTCAATCTTGAAAACAAAAATTTTGTTGTTAATAAGAAAAAGTGAATCAGTAATCTCTGGATCTGGACGTCTTGTCCATATCAGAAGAAAGCACTGTCACAATTATTGAACTGGAAATCCAGGCTACCGCTATCATAAGAAGCAGGGCATTAGGTGCGATCCATACCGCGATAATAATTAACATAGCCGGGAAGAGGTATTTCACAACTCCCCAGACATATGCGTAAAGATCCATATTCTACTTATCCGAACAGAGAGCTGAGACCTTCTATGGCCTCTTCTTCTGAAGCCTCTTCCTTCTTCTCTTCTTCTTCTTTCTTCTCTTCTTTCTTTTCCTTCTTGCCTGAAGGCTTCTCTTGAGCCGGTGCTGCGGGCTGTGCGACTGCCGCAGTTGCAGCGTTCTTCAAAACCTCTTCGATATTTACATTCTTGAGGCTTGAAACAAGAGACTTGAGTCTTGCAGTATCAGGTTTGACACCAGCGCCTTCAAGTACCTTCTTTAGCTTTTCTTCGTCTATTTCACTTCCCGCTGAATGCAGAAGAAGTGCTCCATATACGTATTCCATGTTCTTTCCTCCTTTTATCCGAAGAGAGCATCGAGTCCCGAGGAAACGTCTTCCTCAGATTTCTGTTCAGACTCCTGCTCTTCCTCCTTCACGTCACCGGCTTCTTCGCCAGATGAAGATTGATCTTCTCCGCCCGCAGCCGAGCTGAGCGCGGATGCTTCCCTAATTGCTTTCAATATAAATATTTGTATGTTTTTCTCATCAACGATACCCGCACTGAGAGCGAGCGATTCCGCGTTTATCTGCGCTTTCACTATCAGGTCAGGCAGTATCTCAGGTACTATGTAAGAGGCATTCATTGCCAGTGCCTTTGCCCTGGAGAATGCACTGATGAAGTCTGAGAGTATCTTATCCTTTGTGATAGACAGAACATCCTGCCCATAGAAAATACCGTCCTTAACTGCACCTATGAGAGAAAGGCCCACCTGCATCGGCTTGATGTTAAGTTTTTCCAGGATCTTTGCCTTCTCCTTTGATATCGTCTCTCCCTGCTTGACGAAGAGACTCTCTTTCTTTATCACAATTGTGCCCTTTTCTATGGCTGTCTGCAGGCCAACTTTCTGAAATTCGCTGATCATCGGGCCCGGAGGGAATCCGGTATCCATGGGTTCAACGATTATGTCATTCTCTGCAGTTTCTCCGCCTTTGGGCGCAGTATTCATCTTTGTTGTTTCAAGTATCTCATAGATTTCACTGGGATCATGAGAAGAAGTCAGAAGGGCTATCTGCCCGTTCACGGAATTGTGAAGCTCACCCACGTTCTCTTTCTTTGATTTCTCCAGCGCTTTGTGCAGAAGTGTGCCCCTCATAACCCTCAGGTTAACGCTTCCCTTCAGGGTGCTTCTTATGCTCTGAAGCTGGTTATTTCTTATTCCGCTAATGTTTACGATCGCAGCCAGATCATTCTTGTCAATCTGCTTCGAAATTTCCTTTACAAGATCAACTTTCCATGCTGCCGGTTTCCTCATGATAGTTTGTTCACCTCCAGCTTTACTGCTTTCCCCATTGTTGTCTTGACATACACTGATTCAATGTTCCCGGCACCTTTTTCAAGCCTGCCAAGAATACGCTTCATTACTGCCCTTATGTTTTCAGCGACTTCTTCGTCGCCCATTTCTTTTGTTCCCACCGGAACATGAAATGTTCTCTTGTCCTTGCTTCTCGCTCTGACAGTTTTCCTCAGATTTGATATAATTGGGGAAGGGTCCTGTCCCGGAGGGAGTGGC
>JBJKSW010000028.1:0-15540 GCA_046703525.1 Thermoplasmataceae archaeon | reverse complement strand
ATGGGCCCCAAGACGATCATGGTTGACCTCACCCTATATTCCAGGCTATTGAACGCAAAAAGTATACTTAGCTCAAGGTCGAAAAAAAAACAGACATTCAGTGATCTATTCAGGGAACTTCTTGCTTATAGGATTGACCTTCTCGATATAGACAGGAGGCTGAAAAATTACATTACCGGGTTTTCCGAACAACTCAGCACTCTGGGAGGCGTAATGGGTGCAATCCTTTTCGGTTCAGTTGCAAAGGGATCTTTCAATGAAAACAGCGATATCGACATTATGATTCTGGTGGATACTCTGGAGAACAATCATATTCAAAGGACACTGGAGATCATCAAGGGCATGAAAGAAGAGAGCATAACTCTGATGAATGAGGGACTCCCCTCACTGATCAACCCTTTATTCCTGAGCCAGGAGGAAATTACAAATATCCGTCCGATTTTCTTTGAAATTGTGGATTATGGGATTTGTCTGTTTGAGAGGTGGGACAAAATCTCCAGTTTCAGGTACTCAGTTAACCGGGTCAAGCGCAAAAGGGAGAGCATAAACAACATCGAGGTTTTGACATGGCAATAGAAAATGCTATTGAAACCTCAAAGAACTGGTATGAAACTGCCAGGTTGGCCGCTTCTGGAGGGATCTATTCTCAGGCTCTGTATTCTCTGGAGATGTCAGTGGAGATCGCATTTAAGGCAGTTCTGATTTCAGTGCACGTTGATGTGCCAAAAGTGCACGATACAAGAAGAGTTATCCGGATGCATCTTACCGGAAACAAGTTGCTTCCAAAGACTTTCTTGGATGAATTGGAAGGGTTTCTGGACACCTTTGAAACTCTCCTGAGAATGAGGTCAATGGTTGGATACGGGTTTGAAGGCATACTTGATAAGGAGCAAATGCTAAAGCAATTCGAAACTCTGCTTCCTCCATCAGGTAAACTGATCAGTGAATGCGAAATGGCAATTCGGGATATTCAAGTAAATAGAAAGTAGATCGAAAGTAGATCGAAAGAAGAAACATACTAGGATAATAGTTTGAATTCTAATATTGTGCTTTTCTGAAAATGAGGTGTGTCGCATAACTTAACCCTATAGTATTGTAAGAGAGGCATATTCTGGATCCTGCGTCACATATCTCAGTCCAGCTGCTTCTTCAATTCATAAGGAACATATTCAAAACAGGGTTATTATTTTTTGAATACGCCCTGCATGAAAGGTTCCTGCGGCAGTAAAGGGACAAAGACCGGTAATTCATAACTGTTGCTGGTATGGTTTAGTCTCCCCGCTTAAGGGATTGCAGATATGCAATGCTTTCCTCATAGTATTGCTCTGTTATGACACCGGAATCCAGAAGCGATTTCAGTTCTTCCATTCTGGCGAGAATAACATTGCTTGGTACAGATGCCATCCTATCAGTCGTTTCAATCTCACTTCCTTTCCCTGGCACTCCGCCACGATAGTATAAAGAGAGGGATACAGCAACAACCACTGCGGCAATGGATGCCACTATGATTACGGTCGTCAGAGTCGTTCCGCTTCCGTGATGGCTGAAAACGTTTGTAGAAGAAAGAGTCATGTTGAATGTGTCATTTGGAAAAACGCTTGTCTCCTTAACTATGAGGCCGTCGTCCCTTGATATCCAGATGAAGCTTCCCCTGTTTGAATTGGAATTCCCAAGCTCAATGGACCTGTAGATACCTGTACCTGAGGGAACACTAGTGTTTTCGTGCGAAATAGAAGTGGTTACTCCGTTTATGTGGAGATCAGAAGGAATGTGGCCCTTGAAAAGAAAATTCAGGTCCCTTGGTGTTACATATGGGAGGGGATTCGGAGACCCGAAAGACTGGCTGTAGCTGTGAACCGGTATCCCAAGGATTCTTCCGTATTGAACAGTTAGAAAGAAAGTCTGGTTCAGAGCGTTCACGCTCGAAACGTCAAATCTGATGTAGCTGCTTGTGTTGACTCCACTTACAGATTCTTTGACAGTATAGTTAAGGTAAGCGCCTGAAAAGGCATAATTCGGCGATGTCACTTCAGGGAGCAGTGAACCGCTGATGGGCAGTGAACTTCCGGAACGGAAAGCCTCGGATGTGCCGGACCCTCCATTGCCTGCTTTTTGGAGGAGGTTCGAGGAGATTCCTCCAGGCCCTCCGTTGGTGTATATGCTTCCCTGTATTATTGAAGTGGCATACGCCATTATTATGACTCCGCCCCCTCCGCCACCTGAGATCCCCTCGTAAGTGTCATGGCCAAAGCCCGGTTCTCCGGATGCGTTCATGGTCCCGAAGTTGTATATTGACTGGGCCTGGATGTAGAGGCCGTTTGCACCGCGGCCTCCAGTATTACCTCCTGCTTTCTGTCCAGCTCCCCCCGACAGGTAATTGTTAATTCCGTTTCTGAACCACTGCTGGACAAGGTCTGTATTGTTTTGCGGGAAAAGAAGGGGAGGAGCAGGCGTATTGCCGTTCTGGGCGGGATAAGAGGAATTCGAGCCGAATCCGCCACTGACCTGCGTGGAATAACCAGATTCAAACATTATGGAATTACTTCCATACAAAATTGCGCCGCCGCCTGATCCTCCAAATGAATTGGAGTAGTTCTGCGGAAAAGCGTTGCCAGTATAAATTGAACCATAGTTCCTGAACGTGCCCGAACAGAATATGCTGTAGCCGTCTGTTATGAGCATGACACCGGATTTAATAGTCAGATCACCCGTAATAACCAGGTTGCCGTACAGTGTTTCGCTCTCGCTTATGACTGTTCCTGCAGGTTTACTGAGTGAATCAGGCCGGTAATAATCAGATCCATGCACTACAACAGGAGGGTAGAGTGCGAGTGCCGAAATGGAAACGATTGTTACGGCAATAAACAGATTTAGAGTCTTTTTCGGTAACATACTATGCCATTACCCTGCCGGCAGAAACTGGTACAGTGAGTGTCAATGGAGTTATTTTTTCACTTTTTTGGTGCATAGGCAAAGCTGAATTCTCAAGCACAGAACTTTATTTCAAACAGTCTATTTAACCGTTTTCCAAGAGGGATGAAGAAGACACTTGCCGCCTTTTTCTTCAGTGGGAGCCTGGGGGAAATACTATGCTGTCATACTTCAGGTACCTTTCGTCTTCAAACCTGAGCATGTCCGGGTTGACTCCCAGTTCCAGTGCCAGGTAATAATCAAGGTAGTATGCAGCAAGGATGCTGGAAAGCGTATTCACAGCAGGAATTTCATGCTCATCAAATTCTATGGAGAAGTCACCACTGCCATTGATCGCAACTGTGGTGGAATCGACCTCTCTGGATGCCCTCACGATTTCTCCTGCCCTCGATTTCACTACATCATTGCATGCAATGACAAGCAGTGTTTTGCTGTCCATGACTGCAGTGCACCCGTGGTTGAATTCTTCAAGCTCAATACCCTCTGCCCTGAGGTGTGTGGCTTCTCTTGTTTTCTGCGCAGACTCTCTGGCGAAAACGTAGTCTGGGCCTGCGCCCAGGAAATATATGTTGTTGTAGTCATGCAGTTCTGCAGCTGTTGACCTGGCCTGTTTTTCAATGTCTGCTGCATTGGAGTTCAGGTGATCTGATATTCCGTTGAAATCCGCGTCAGTTCCCATTATCGAGGCAGACAGGATCATGGCGTTGAAAGCGTTGTCAAAGAATGCCTTAGTGTTGCACAGGGAGGCGTCAGGCGAATTGCCTATGACAACAGGAGTTCCGGATGCAATAAGGAGTGGCGAGTCCGAATAATGCGACACTCCAACAGTTTCGTTGTTTTCAGAATGTTTCCTGACTGCGTCGACAGTTGACTTCGTCTTTCCCGTGTGCGAATATGCAACTATTGTCTGACCGGACGGGTTCCAGAAATTCTCCAGTTCATATGCCTGAATGAACCTTATGGCATCATTGTTTCCACCGAAAATCTGTGCCCCAGCTATTGCAGAATGAAATGCAGTACCATTCCCGGTGAAAATTACTTTCCTGTTTCCAAAATCAAATTCAATTTCCCGCGTAGCCTCTATTGTCTTTGCGATTCCATTGGGTATGTCCCTGAGCATGTCATACATTACATAGGGATGGCCCTTTCTGATCTCCGGGAGTTCGTCTGTCAACCAGCCCTCAATCCACCATCACTTAAAGGCTTAACTGACCTGCTGTGCTGATGAATGGAAATCCGGCATTAACTGAATATTCGAAAAGGAAGAGCCGCTTCTCTCAATTTATAAACAGATATTTCTCCCTGTCTTCAGTGGGCAACTCTGAAACAAGATTGTCAATAGATCTGACAAGAGGATCAATATCGGTCTCTTTGACTTCTACCCCTTCCGCCTTCAGTTTCATGAGAATTGAGCCAACTACTGCATGATAGCCGTATATAGGTTCCCTGAAGGAAACACCCTTTGTATTTTCGCTCACCGTTTTCATTATGTTGTTCCAGTAAAGTGTTCCTGACCTGAATACGCCACCATAACCACTGAGTTCTATCTTCCCCTCGATCTTCATTGAACGGTGTAGTGCAACGGCACACTGCGCAGCTTCGTATGAAGCGCTGAGTATTATGTCCCTGCAGAGTTCATTTCCCGCGTTGGCGAGCTCTGATACTATCACTGCAACAGAAGCTATCTTTCTGATGTTAATCGGATTGGAATATATGTGGTTGACAAGGTCCCTGTCCTTTGCTATGCCGAACATTTCTGCTATCCTGTCGTGCAGCCCGGAGTCATACTCAAGTCTGTGGTCTGAAGTTTTTGCAAACATTGAGATCGCTGTTTTCCCAATGAAGAACGCACCGCCTTCATCGCCAATCAGCCATCCCCATCCGCTGGCCCTTTCCATCTTTCCCCCATACCTGCAGTATGATATCATTCCGGTTCCTGGGGCTAGTATTATACCATCCCCGTCCAGAAACCTCGAATAGAAACCAGCCTCTGCATCGTTGTAAAGGGAGAAGTTTCCAGTCACTTTTGTCTTGTCTACAATGCCCTTGATTATTTCCGTGGATCTGTCAGAATCCTTCACGCCTGCTATCGCGTAGGTGGAGCCCTTCAGTTCCGAAGGATTTAGAGAAGCGCTGTCCATGGCCTTTGTTGCCGCATCCCTGATGTTGTCCGTGGCTGCAGATTCTCCTATATTCCTGTAATTGGAGGGTCCGGAGACTCCTATTCCAAGAATCTCTCCGTCTGTGCTGTAAACTGCAGCAAACGTCTTGGTTGCGCCACCGTCAACTGCAAGGTAGATTTGAGTCATATTACACGACCTGATAGTCGGAGTTTGTTTAACTTTTACTATGTGCCGGTATGAACAGGACGATATTTCTACGGATTGCGGAAACAATATTACTGGTAATTTTTTTATGGAGGTACGATTACTGAGCCATGGATTTCAGGCTAGGACTTGAGAATTTTCTTTCCCAGGACAGTTCCGGGAAGACAGGCATTATCACAAATCTCACCGGTGTAGACCAGAATCTTGAACTCAACATTGACCTTCTCATAAAGAAGGGAACAGATCTCAAGGTAATATTTGCCCCCGAGCATGGCTTTTACGGCGCATACAAGAACGGAGAGGAAGTCCCCGATGAGAGTTATCAGGGAATACCTATCAAGTCACTCTACGGAAATACAAAGAAAACGTTTACAAAAGAAGACCTTGAAGGCCTGGATTCTGTTATTTTCGACATACAGGATGCTGGTGCACGGCCTTACACCTTTCTCTCCACCCTCCATAATCTCATGAAGGCAGCAAAGAACAGCTCAGTTGTGGTGAAAGTCCTGGACAGGCCCGACCCGATTGGAGCCGAACTCGTGGAAGGGCCCATGCTGGAGAGCGAGTTTGTTTCCTTTGTGGGTACTGATGAAATGCCGCTCAGGTACGGAATGACCGTTGGAGAGCTGGCACAGTATTTCAACAGGAAGCTTGACATAAGCCTGGATGTTGTCAAAATGGCCGGTTATCAGAGGAAGCTGCACTACTACCATTACGCGAACCAGTTTATACCGCCTTCAATGAACCTCAATTCACCAACTTCAGTGTTCAACTTTCCAGGATTTGTCCTGCTTGAAGCGTGCAGAATGAGCCTCGGAAGGGGAACACCTTATCCCTTTGTCCAGTTCGGCTATCCAGGCATATGGGATCTCGACCTCAAGAACATCATGGGTGCAAAATTCAGGAAAGTCATGTTCTCCCCGTATCTTGACCCGCTCTCAGGAAAGCTGATGGAAGGTTTCTACACGCACATTGACAATCCGGAGAAGTACGACGGCATAGTTACTGCCATGAAGATCATGAAACACCTTTATTCTCTGGATCCTGAAAATGTTGACTTCCGGCACCTTCACCTGCTTTACGGGTCAAGGTCTGCCGAAAAGATACTGGAAGAGGACATAAAGGATCAGGAAATGAAGAACATATGGGATGAGTCTAACAGGGAATTCATGGAGGAAAGGAGGCATTACACCCTCTATTGAACTCTTTCATCACTTAATGATTCAATGCCTTTCAAAAACCAAATTTTCTATAATCCTGTAATATTCCATCCGTGATGAAGATAGAAAGCATCGACTTCACGCGAGTGAAGATAGAGATGGACAAACCTTTTAAAATTGCACTCGGATCAACTGAATATTATGATGGATTCTTCGTCAGGGTTACAGCGGACGATGGCACTCAAGGGTTCGGGGAGGCTATACCGACACCTTTCATAACAGGGGACACACAGGGTTCTGTGGAATCCGAACTGAAAATATTCCAGGAGAAGCTGAAGGGCCATGAACTTTCCACCGAATTGCTCAACAGTGAAATGAAGGCGTTTGCCAGGAGTTCCAGGGCAAGCAGGTCAGCGGTTGACATCGCGGTCCATGACATCATAGGGAAAAAGTCAGGAATGCCTCTGTACAGGCTTCTCGGAGGATTCAGAAACTCGATGGTCACCACATATACGGTTGACCTTGTGCCACCGGAAGAGGCAGCAGTACAGGCAAAACAGCTGAAGCTGGACGGAGTCAAATTCTACAAGATCAAGCTCGGAAAATCAGTCTCTGAAGATTTCGAACGGGTAAGGGCAGTGAGGGAGAACATTGATCCTGAAGACAGGATATGCGTCGATTTCAACCAGTCCTATTCTCCAAAGAAGGCCATGGACCTTGCGAACAGGATTTCAAGGTTCGAGATAGAATTCCTGGAGCAGCCTGTTCCCAGATTCGACATAGAGGGACTTAAATTCGTAAAGGACCACGTTTCAGTTCCTGTCATGGCCGACGAAGCTGTTTTCAGCCTGGAAGACGCTTCAAGAGTCCTGAGGGCCGAAGCCGCAGACCTCATAAACATCAAGCTCATGAAATGCGGAGGCCTTACCGACGGGATGAAAATAGTAAAGGCAGCCGAGGCGTTTGGCGTCCCGTGCATGGTTGGCTGCATGGTTGAAACAAAGGTTGCAAACACTGCAGGCCTTCATTTCGCACTTTCACAGCCCAACATAGTATACTCTGATCTCGATGGTTTCAGCAGCCTGAAGAACTCACCTGTCAACGGAGGAATGGAATTCAGGGACGGAATCAACGTACCGCCGGAAACACCGGGGCTGGGTGCAGAACCCACTGTAAAATTCTGAAAAGATTGATCATGGAAAAAGAAGTGCTGAACGGTCTTGACGGTCAGAGCGTCCTCTCATTTCTGGGGAAATACATGCCCTATTCAGTCAATGCCATAGGTTCAGTAGTGAGGCATCCCGACAGAACAAGGGTTGTTGTTTCGGAACAGAACGGGCAAACGGAAGGCGTTGGAGTAATTTTTAACAGCCGTTACAACCCCCACATATGGCACGATCCTGTCGTCTGGCTGCTGGGCAGCAATCAATCGCACACTGAACTGCTCGGAGAACTCACCGGCATAGCAGGCGGAAGCTATGTTGTACACATGCCCGGTGGCATGAAGATGTCATCCCTGATAGCTGACAGTTCCGATATGTTGTATGAGGAGATACTGATGGGCGTCAGCGTCGATACGTTCAGGCAAAGGAATCCTTCGGAAACTGAGCCAATAAGAATGGGCAGCGAATTTGCTTCAGAAGTCTTCACGCTGCTGACAGAATCGCACGACATATCTGTAGAGGAGATGGAAAAGGAATCAAGGTTCCTCAGGGAACGCGTTGGCATTGGAGTCCTGCACGGAGACAGGCTGGTTTCTTTCGGAGCAATAATGTCAGTGGAGAACGGCGCATCCACAATAGGTGCAATAAAAACAGAATCTTCCTACAGGAGGCGAGGGCTTTCAGCATCAACAGTGTCGTCACTTGTTATTGAAGCTCTGAAGGATTCCGAGCTGGTAACCCTTTTTGTCAGGGCGGACAACGAGCCGGCAATTTCACTTTACAGGTCTCTTGGATTTACAGAGATGGGACGCACCATGTTCGTCGACCATGGAACCGGGCTGAAGCCGTAACACTCATAGCTGTCAGTAGAAGCCGAAAGCCCTGTAGAAAGCGCCAAGAAGAGATTCCCGTTTCGTGCTGAAACAGGATATGTACTGCATGTTCTGGGAGATCAGGCCAGTGTCTGCATTCATGCCGCTGCTTATGAATACTGCTTTCTTTCCGGCAGCCATTTTCGCAATTTCTTCAGCCCTCTGCTTCAGGTGCTCGTTCCTGCCGACAAATATCACCTGATCATATTTTGCGAGGGAACTGCCGGCATTCTCATTCGAAAGCGTTTCCACGTTTATTCCGTTGCCCCTCAGTGATTCAGCCGTGTCGCCAAGGTCCTGATAGGCATTTGCTGCTATGCTCTCCCTTGCCACGTCCAGGTATATGACAGCAGTGGGTGCCTCCGGATCAAGAGGTTCAAGCCTTCTTCTTTCAACAGAATTGAGGAGCGCCATGGACCATATGACTTCGTCCGGAGGGTTGTATGATATTTTTGTTTCCGGTTTCAGCACTGCCAGTCTTTCTGCTTTCTCTGCCATGCCAGAATCAGGGATGTTTTCGGCAATCTCAGCCGCGAAATCAATGTCTGCACACTCGAGCATGTCTGCACCTCCCTCAAAGGCAAGTTTCGCAATCTCCTTCGGCGAGTAATTCTTTGAGATTGCCTTCATGTCAAGGGAATCTGTGATCGCTACGCCATTGAAACCGTATTTCCTGAGTAATCCGTAAGCCGCTTCTGACAGTGACGCCGGCAGGTCTGCATCCAGGGCGCTGTAAAGTACATGAGACATCATTACTGTTCTGACGCCGGATTTAATGGCTTCCCTGAATGGAAACACATCATTTTCCAGTGACGGCATCTCACGCTGGTCAACAGGGAGTTCCAGGTGGGAGTCCTTGAGTACGCCCCCGTGCCCCGGAAAGTGCTTGGCTGTTCCGGCGACTCCGGCTTTCTGAAGCCCGCGTATGAAGGCTACGCCATGCCTTGCAGCCAGCTGTGCATCATATCCGAAACTCCTCTCAAGAATGACCTGGTTGTATGGATTGGAAAGGTCCAGGACCGGGGCAAGGTTCCAGTCGATGCCGGATTCAAGGAGATCATGGCCGGTTTTCAGCCCGACAAACTCAGTGAATCTTGTGTTGTCAACATGGCCGAGAAAGGCATTGCTCGGGTTGTAATTGATCCAGGGTATCCTCACTACATTGCCGCCTTCCTGATCAACGGCTATGTAAGGGTCCTGTATCCCGTTTTCAATCCTGTAAATTTTCCTGACGCTTTTTATCAGGCTTTCGAGGTCTTCAGGGCCGCCGTAATCACTTCTGATGAATACGACCGATGATGGAAGAAAACGTGACAGTATCTTCAGTGATTCCTCCCTGTCGTGACCGCGAATTCCGGACTGGACAAAATAACCTTTCCTCATTGGCCGCCTTCCCCCTCACGCGTTACGAAGAACATCTCCAGCCTAGAATGGCAGGATTTGCCATGGAACACTTTCTGATCTGCAACAGCCCAGTCGGTTCTCATGGACTGGTCTCCGGCTACATTCAGGTTCCTGGCGTACTTCGGGAATGCGCTGGACGAAACTTCCAGCCTTATGCTAGTCCCCTTGCTGAATGTGTAGGAAGTGTTCCACATATTCACCTCAACCTCATACATTTCATTTGGGACAGTCTTCTCCACCCTGTCGTTGCCTGATCTGTGCCTCATTCTGACAACGCCGTCGCAGAGCCTTATTGATTTGCCGTTTGGAAATGCAACCATCAGTTTTCCGGTGAAGTCTGTATCCTCTGCGCTTGTACTCACGAACAGCTTCAGCTTTACCGGCCCGATGACATCAACGTCCTTTTCCAGCGGCCCTGTTGAATATATCAGTATATCATCTCTCCTCTCGACTGAGCCGTAATCATCCGGTCCGCCTATCTGTGCATAATTATAGTCTGAAGCAAAGGGAACAGGGTCGGCCGGATCATACGTGTACGAATCATTCAGCTTTTCATATTCCGGACCGTCAAATGTAAGTTTTCCGTCACCGAACCTGCCGTTTGCACGGCCGCCTGAGGTTAGGTACAAGGACTTCTTTTCAGTTGTTTCAGGAGGCCACTGCCTGTAACTCCTCCATTCATTCCTGCCCATGAGGAAAATCCTTACCGGTTTCTCAAGTGAAAATTCATCTGTTTTTCCCTTCAGGTACCTTTCGAACCATCTCCTTTCAAAGTCGGGCAGGTCTATCAAGGCACCAGGCCCGAAGTCGAAGCCGCCGAGCACGCTAGTCGTATTTACGTTGTGACCCCATGGGCCCATGAGCAGCATCTGGTTCGATGCAACTTCACTGTTTTTGGAATTCTTAAGAAGCGAAAAGTTCAACGGCGTTCCTATCTGTTCATCATCATACCAACCTGAAATGTGCAGCACTGGAACTCTTATTCCATCCATCTTGGTCTGGTAGGCCATTCTGTCAGTGTGCTCATCCATGACGGGATGGTCGAACCTGCTTCTCCAGTTCGGAACTATCCTGCCTGTCTGTTCATCCATTGTTTTCAGCGGAAGGTACTCATAGATCCTGTCCCAGTCAATGGGGTTCAAATTCTGCTGCACCCTTCCTGACACAAGGAATTCCCAGGAAAGATTCATTGGAGATGTTATTCCCGTGGGGTCTTCAACAAACGGATCAGATGGAGCGACTATTGAGATCATTGCCCTCAGGTGTGGAGGGTTCTTTAGTGCAGCATACCACTGGATCCTGCCGGAGTAAGATGCTCCATAGGTCCCGACAGAACCAGTAGACCATGGCTGTGTGCCTGCCCACTCTATTGAATCATATCCATCAGAGCCTTCGTATATGTAAGGCAAGAAGGAACCGTCTGAATCACCCCTCCCTCTAACATCCGATGCTATGAATATAAAGCCCTTTGATGCAAAGTACCTTCCTGTTTCAACATTCTTGTCTGTTGTCTTTCCGTATGGCGTCCTCAGGAGAATGACCGGCCTCTTTTCGTCCTTCCTGAGGCCGTATATGTCACATGAAAGCTTTACTCCGTCGCTCATCGGGATTTTCTGGTCCCAGAGAATTTCCGCCTGATCTTCATTCTGCATGAGCCGTGATAATAACAGGTGAATTATAATTTTTTAGACCGCTTTGCATGAATGCTGCCTCTCCCGAAACAATTATTTACAGAGGAAACACATACCAGTGAATATGTCTCAAAAGGATTCTCAGGGCTCTTTTGCCGAAATGATCGACTCTCTTATTGAGAAGAACATACCGTCAGTTTCACATGGAATGACTGTTCTGGTCTCAAAAGGCAGCAGAACATTATACTTCAACACAAAGGGCTCAATAAAGAAACTCGGCTTCAATTACAGCAATGACACAATATATGATCTCGCTTCTCTGACCAAGCCGCTTGCCACTTCAACTCTCATGTTCCACCTCCTTGACAGGGGCAGGCTTTCGCTGGAGGATTCTCTTTCAAGCTTTCCCGTTTTTGATGGTTTTGAAAACATCCAGAAGCTGACAGTCAGGTCCCTGATGACACACACCTCAGGCCTCGTTCCTACTGTTGCACTGTATGAGAACGGAAAAGACAGACCCTCGTACCTGAAGGGGATAGACGCTGCAGCTTCAAAAGCGGTTCAGGGGAAGGAGGAAGTATACAGCGACCTGAACTACATGCTTCTGGGATTCATCGTTGAGGGAGAAACGGGAATGCACCTGGACAAAGCATGGAAGAAATTCATTGCCGGCCCCAATGGACTGAAGGATTTCACTTTTCTTCCAGACCAGCCAAAGGAAAGAATTGCGCCAGCTGAATTCGGGCAGGACAGGGGAGATGTATGGGGCGAAGTCCATGACGAGAATTCTTTCTTCCTTGGCGGAGTCGCTGGCCACGCCGGCCTTTTCGGGAAGGCAGAATCCATTGACAGATTCCTTGATCTGTACACAAGGGGAAGCATAATATCAAAATCGAGCCTGAAGAAGGCAACTTCACCCGCCAACCTTTACCTTGGGGGCACATGGGGCTGTGGCTGGATGATCAATGTTGTCAGGCCACCTAACCCGAGCCCTGCTTTTGATTATGCGCGTTTTCTTGGAGATACCGCACCTTACGGAAGTTTCGGGCACACCGGATTTACAGGCACTTCAATCTGCGTGGAACCCGTTTCCGGAATAAGGTGCATAATACTCACAAACAGGGTATATCCGACCAGGGAGAACGTGAATATTCTCAGATTCAGGCGTATTCTGCACAATGCCGTGTTCAGCAGCCTGCTTATGGATTAAGCTGCAGACTGCAGCAGGAAAGTGTCACTTTCCTTTTTTAATTTCTTCTATTGCGAGCCAGAGCTTGTAGTCGTTCTTCTCCAAGGCTCTGGATGCCTCTTCCCTCGAGATGCTGAACTCATCCACAAGAAATGTGACAGCCCTGTTGAGAAGTTTCATGTTGTACTGAACTCCCATGTACGACATCATGTTGTCATATGTCCTTCCCAGTTTCACAGCAAGCGCAGTGCTCATCATGTTAAGTGCCATTTTCTGGGCTGTTCCGGCTTTCATCCTGGAAGACCCCTGTATGACTTCGGCCCCCGTGTCAAGGACAATTGTTACGGTTGCAACTTTCTCTATCTGTGAGTCTTTGTTATTGACGATCCCTATGGTCTTAATGTTCATCGAGGACGCTTCCTCCAGGATTGCGACGACAAATGGAGTTCTACCGGAAGCGGATATCCCAACTACAACATCATTCACAGTCGGGTTCAGAAGGCGGAACTGTTTCACTGCGTCTTCCCTGTCATCCTCCGCGCCCTCCTTGGACTTTACCAGTGCAGCTTCGCCTCCGGCCATTATGTACCTGAAACTGTCTTCTCCAAGCCCATATGTAGGCTCAAGTTCCACCAGGTCCTGGACAGCCACCCTTCCGCTTGTTCCTGCACCAGCGTATATGACCCTGCCTCCGGATCTTATTCCTGATACCATGATGTCTGTTGCTTCAGACATTGGTCCGACTGCGTGTCCAACTGCTTCAAATGCCGTTTTATCCTCTTCGTGGATCAGCCTCAGTATCTCTTCTGTTGTTTTCTCTGTAATTCCCCTTGATCTCTGATTATTAGCCTCAGTTCCCAACTGTACAGACCTCCTCAGAATTCGCTGTATATGCCACGGGAAATCACTCCCCTTACTTTAAGTGATTTGTCCAGCACTGTGATGTTGCACGCCATCCCAGGAGCTATAACACCCTCATTGGAGTTTCCAAGAGCCCTTGCAGGATTTGTGGAAGTGAACTTCGCAGCTTCTGAGAGCGTGAATCCATCTTCTATGAAGTTCCTGAATGCCCTGTCCATGGTCAATGTGCTTCCTGCGATCGTGTCTGTTCCCATGATAGTGCACATTCCATTCCTGACTTCCACTGCAAGATCACCTAAACTATACTGTCCGTCAGGCATCAGCGCGGCTGCAATGGAATCTGTGATTGCTACTATGAGATCATCGCCCTTTGACCTGACTGCAAGTTTTATCATTTCTGAACTCAGATGGCCATGGTCATCTATGATCTCTGCGAACATCCCGTCATTTAGAAGTACCTGTACAGCTATTCCAGGTTCCCTGTGATGTATATCCCTCATTGCATTGAACAGGTGTGTTCCTATCCTTGCACCAGCTTCAAAGGCATCATGTGCTTTGCTGAACGTTGCAATCGAATGTCCTATTGATACTGTTATATTATTTTCAGTGAGTTCCCTGATGAATTCTATCGCGTTCTCGAGTTCTGGTGCCACATCCACTATTCTGACCTGGTCAGATCCTTTTCCTGTCAGTTTTGTGAAATTTCCTGAAGTGGGCTGCAAGAGATAGGAGGTGTTATGGGCGCCCTTCTTCTCAGGGCTTATGAATGGGCCCTCCAGCCTCGCTCCTGCCGTAACGGCGTGTGTTTCCTCATTTTCGAACAGTGAATTTGATTCCCTGACTATCTCCAGGAATTCCTGCACTCTTGCAGGTGCCGATGAAACAATTGCGGGAACGAACTTCAGAGTTCCTGTTTCCGGAAGGCGTTCCATCCACTCTTTCATGCCCGCTCTGTCCATGGTTGAAGAATCAATGCCGAGCATGCCGTGAGTGTGTATGTCTGTGAACGATGGAACTGCTATGCGGTCTGTGAGGTCTATGCCGGAAGCTGGTTCATGACCTGAAATCGATTCTATGAATCCGTTTTCACATCTCATGCTCAGAGAGTCTGCCTCTCCATTCTTCACGACGGCCTTGCCAAAGTGGAATACCGATACTTCTCTATCCTCAGGCATCTCATTCCGATATCTCTGAGAGTTAATATTTTTCTGCATCTCTCGATCCTGCTTCATCCAGAAAGAGCGCAAATATAATGAACGGGTCGCAGATAAGCGCCGCATGCATTTTGTGGGAATATCTGTAGCTGACATACGAAAGGAGCCAAAATTTGAATCTGAACGCGATTCGCAGCTTATTTTCGGGGAAAAAATCGAGATTCTGGGTGATTCAGGAGATTACGTAAAAGTGCGTGGCCCGGATGGCCTTGAAGGATTCATGAAGAAGGCGATCATATCAGAAGGGGGTGCCAAGACACACAAACTGGTAAGACGATTCAGGTCCAGGGGTCTGGTATTTCCGTTCGGCAGCTATGTCAATGCTAAGGACGTGGAATATTTCAAAATTCCAAAGTCATTCGTTGTGCCGGCTGGAAATAACGACTATGATGTGTGTGACCTGTCCCGGAAGTTTATGGGAATACCTTACCTCTGGGGCGGAACCTCTGATTTCGGGTTTGACTGCTCTGGCCTTGTTCAGAGGCTTTACAGGTTCACTGGAACAGAACTGCCGAGAAATGCAGACTGGCAACGCGATTCCATGCCAGAAGTGAAGTCCTTTGATGTGGCAAAAAGAGGGGACCTTGTATTCTTCGAAGGTCATGTGGGCATGCTTCTGAACAGAAGAAAGATGATTCATGCCAACGGCAAGTACGCGTCAATTACAATCACTGATCTCATGGACGGGTCTGAATATTCAGAATACCTCCTGAGCATATTTGAAAAGATAGGAAGAGTCAGGGAATAATTTCAGCACGGGCTGGAAAATACACTTTCCATTATTTTCC
>JBJKSW010000027.1:0-77986 GCA_046703525.1 Thermoplasmataceae archaeon | reverse complement strand
TTGAGACATATTTAAGGTTGGATGTAAGTGCCACCCATATTCTCGCGCGAATTACGACGCACGATACTCTGGATACCCTCTCTTTTAGCTTTCAGAATTGCCCTTACGGGGCTATCACCCTCTTTGGCTGAACTTTCAAGAGCATTCAGGTTCTTCTGTGAAGCATTAGAAAAGGTCCAAACTCCACATCTATACACATTTTCATATGTACATTCGGTTTGCCTTATACCGCTTTCGGTCGCCCTTAGTAACGGCATCTCTATTGATTTCTCTTCCTCCGGGTACTAAGATGTTTCAATTCCCCGGGTTACCTCTCCTTTCGGAGTGTTCATTAATAGAACAGGAAGTCCCATTCGGATACCCTCGGATCTATGGCTCCATGCGCCTCCCCGAGGCATTTCGCAGCTTGGCGCGTCCTTCTTCAGTGCTCAAACCAAACCATTCACCAGGCAGTTTTGCAGACTGCACAATCCATTTTGTCGATCATTACTGCCGGTCTCATCAGTTCCGAAGAACCTTAACCCTTCCCCTTCAATGATTCATTGAAGAGTGCATCAAACGTGCGTAGCCGTGGTATCGTTATTCATGATATAACCGTTTTGGTAGAACTGCCCCGTATGCTATTAGTTACCACCGCGCGGAGTTATTCATAAATATGCATTTGAGTCATGGAGAATCATGACTCCATGCGATAGATCCAGCCACCCAACTCTGAAGCACCTTAATCGAAGACAAATCGGCATTTTCGGTTTCCATCGGGTCACGATCAAGAACGATGAAATCAGCTGCCAATCCTTCCTTTAGAATACCTATTTTCCCGTTTCTCACAGCTCTTGCAGAACACTCTGTGTACATCCAGAGCGACTCTGGAATGCCCACGCACTGGTTTCTTGTGTTGGCACCAAGTACATTGCCCATTTCTGAGCCCCTTGTAACGGCGGCCTGCACAGTTTCCCATGGATTCAGCCTTTCAACAGGACAGTCGGTGGAAAAAGCCTCTTCTATCTGATAATCCATTACATTCTTCAATGGATATGCCATGCCCAGGTTCTGCATTCCGATTCGCCTGTCGGTCCAGAAATCAGTTATGATGAAATGCGGTTGCATGACCAGTAAAGAGCCGGTTTTTCTGATCTTATCATACTGGTCCGGCCTTATAAGCGATGCGTGATCGATCCTGTGCTTTCCTTCCAGGCGTTCATATGCCCAGAGCACATTGTCAATGGCTCTGTCTCCGATTGCGTGGGTTGCTATATGCAGGCCTCTCCTTTCAGCTTCAAGGCCGTATTCCAGGATGCTTTCTCTGGTTTCACGTTCCATCCCTGAATTTCCCCTGTCGTCACTGTATTCAAATGACATGAACGCAGTTCTGGATCCCAGTGAACCGTCTGCAAACAGTTTTATGCCCTTTACCTGGAGAAATTCGTCATCCGGCAGTCCATTGTATTCCTTAAGTTCGCTTCCATGTATGTAAGCATGAACACGTATTTTCAGCAAGTTCTCTCGCCTGATCTCAAGCAGCAGCCTCAGAATTCTCAGGGAACAGCTCACAAAACCAACAGATGTGACTCCGTTTCTCAGTGCTTCCTCTAAGGCCATTGAAATGTATTCCTTCCATTCCCCGTCACTCATATTCTGAATTACCTGATCTTCTGAGAATTCGAAAACAGATTCTGTTACCACTCCAGTAATCCTGCCATTTTCGTCCCTTATGAGGTCCGGCGAGTCCCTGAACCTCTCCTCAAGATCCAGCAGCTCAATTGCCCTGGTATTAAGAACAGCGGAGTGGAGATCCACTCTGCTGAAAATGGCGGGCCTTTCGCCGGTGATGTCATCCAGGTCGTCCCTCGTCGGCCATCTTTGTTCTTCAAACAGGTCCTGATCCCATCCATGGCCTGTTATCCAACCTTCGCTGCCTTTTCCTGATCTTACCCTCTCCCTGAATTCATTAACAGATCCAGCTCCCCTCAGGTCAATTATTGCCAGAGATCTGCCGAGTTCGTCCAGGTGCATGTGGGAATCAACGAATCCAGGCATTACGATCGAGTTCCCCAGATCCACAACTTCATTTCCGTCTCCCGGTGAGCTTGTGCTATAATGTCCGGTGCCCACAACAACGCCATTCTCTATTACAATGCTTTCAACAGTCTGAACAGGCCTGAAAGAAAGGTAGATTTTCCTGGCTTTGATTTTGACTCTCAACCTGATGTTATAACACAATTATTCTTAAGCTGCTATGCACGGTATAAAGAATGGATAAATAGGCTGCAGCAATAAGACTGCATGCATGAAGAACTTAGTTACTGGCACTCGCTCCCCACTGGCCCGAATCCACCCGAGAGCGTGTATGTTGTTGTTGAAACGCCGAAGGGAAGCAAGTGCAAGTATGAAATCAACAAGCAGTTTCCCGGTGTCCATCTGGACAGGGTTCTTCACCACTCAGTGATGTTTCCGGCAGAGTACGGTATGATTCCGAAGACACTCTACCTTGATGGCGATCCCATGGACGTCATTCTGCTCATGTCACAGCCCACCTATCCAGGTACAGTTGTTGAGGCAAGGCCCATAGACGTGCTGGAAATGGTTGATCAGGGAATGATTGACAACAAAATACTCGCTGTGGCAGTAAATGACCCGATATACAGGGAATACACAAAACTTGGAGACCTTCCGTTCCATCTTCCAAAGGAGATATCCAACTTCTTCGAGATATACAAGATGCTTGAGCATAAGGTCACAGAGGTCAAGGGATGGCTGGGATGCGAAGAAGCACTGAAAGAAATAGTGGAATCAATAGAGCTGTACAGGAAAGAATTTCCACAATTCTCTGAGGGTGGACAGCAGGATTAGTGGCTCCAGATCAACGCATACTCATGTTCCAATGTTTCTGCAGGAAGGGATTATTGCTGCTGAATTGAAAACATTTAAACAAAGGGAAATATAACCAGTTGTAAGAAATGCTTCTGTTGGCCGGTAACAATTCCGTCAATCTGTGTGATAGACTCTCGAAGAGACTGGATGCAGATATGGCAAAAGTTGAGAAGAAGAGGTTCCCGGACGGTGAACTCTACCTGAGGATTCTCACAGACCTTTCAGGCGAAGATGTCCTGATGGTATCAGACACCAGGTCCGACGGGGGCATCCTCGAAACCATATTACTCCTTGAGGCCGCCAGAGGAATGAATCCAAAGAATCTTACCCTTTTTGTGCCTTATTTCAGTTACATGAGGCAGCACATGAGGTATGCATCGGGTGAGCCAATATCATCAAAAGTGCTTGTTGAAATTTACAGCAGATATGCGGACAGCATTGCCACTGTGGACATTCACGACGAAGAGACACTGGGTTTTTCATCAAAACCATTTCACAACATGAAGATCACTGGAGCGGTGAAGGATTACTATGAGCCACTTTCACCTGATCTTGTTGTATCCCCCGACGACGGAGGCATAGACCGTGCACGGAGCATTGCAAAGATGCTGGGGGCAACACCTGTTCAGATGGATAAAATAAGGATAGATTCGAGGCACGTTGAGATCAAGGTTCCGGACGGCATGGAATTCAAAGGTAAAAAAGTACTTCTCATTGATGATATTATCTCTACAGGGGGAACCATGATTAAAGCGATAGAGCTTCTCAGATCCAGAGGAGTCGCCAATCTCAGTGTCTGTGCGATTCACGGCTTATTTGTCAACGAATCCAACAAGAAGATCTCTGCGCTTGCGGATGACCTTGCTGTAACAAATACGGTGCAGGGTGAATACAGCAAGATAGACATCTCGTCAGAAGTGGCATCACATTTGAAGGGTGTATGAAATGATTGATCAGCTAATGGAATGTCGGGAGCATGGCCCGTACAGGGGTGAGGTGTGCGATATATGCAATCTTCGCGGAAAGATGCTTATGAACTCCAGGGAAGTTGACAGCGTGAGCAGAATGCTTGCAGGAATGCTGAGGCACTTCCCTGAAAGATACGGCATAAGGCTCAACGATCACGGTTGGGCAAGGATTTATTCCATCATCCCGGCAATAAGGGCTGAGAGAAGGGGTTACGGCTGGCTGACTCCGTACCACATAGAGGCCCTCGTAAAAACAGACACAAGGAACAGATATTCTGTCAACAGCAATGGTGAGGTCAGGGCTAACTACGGGCACACAATTCCGGTTGAAATGGACGACCTTCCCACCGATGAAATACCCGACTCCCTCTACTACCAGACAACGGACGAGGAGCTCGAATTCATTAAAGAAACTGGAATAAGCCCTTCGGACAAGACCTGGGTGCATCTCTCAAAAACATACAGGCAGGCATACGTGTCAGGCCTTTTCCACGTGGAGAACCCGAGAATAGTCAGAATAAAGGCTGCAGAGCTCATATCCTCCAACATGCCCGTATACAGGGGCAATGAGGATATTTTCCTTGTGAAGGAGATACCGGGAGAATTCATAGAAGATGCAGACGCTGAAGATGTGACTCTTACCGAAGAGGAAAAACAGGAGATCGAGGAAGTAAAAGAGAGAAGGCGCAGAAGAAAAGCCAGGGAAGAGTCATCAACTTACTGAACAGTCCCTGTTTGATGCCTTTCAGAATATTAGATATATGCTGCTGCGATAATCTCCCATGAGCAATAATGTCCATTATGCACAGAAGATAAGGGACCTTGCTGAAAGACACAATAAGCTGTTTCATGACAGCATACCTCTGATTGCATCAGAAAACATCATGAGCCCTCTGGCCATGGAGATGCTTCTCAGTGATTTTGGCTCAAGATACGCAGAGGGGCTGCCTTATCACAGGTATTACCAGGGGAACCAGATCGTTGATGAGCTGGAGACTTTTGTCATTGACCTTGCGAAGAAGTTCTTCAGGGCGGATAATGCAGACCCGAGGCCTATTTCAGGCACAGTGGCAAACATAGCAACAATTTACGGCCTGACAAAGCCCGGTGACGTTATAACGGTACCTCCTCTTTCCGGCGGCGGTCACATAAGCGCAGCAAAATTTGGGGCAGTTGGGCTGAGGGGTTTGAACTCTTTTTCCTACCCCTTTGACGTTGATGAGATGAACATAGACGTTGACGGCGCCATAAGGCTGATAAAGGAGAAGAAGCCGGTAGTCACTCTGTTCGGCCAGTCTGTGTTCCTTTTTCCAACACCCATCAGGGATCTTTCTGACGCGTTTGCTGAAGTGGGATCCACTGTGTGGTATGACGCTGCACATGTGCTTGGCCTGATCGGGGGCGGGCAGTTCCAGGACCCCCTGAGGGAAGGTGCCGACATAATAACTGCAAGCACACACAAGACTTTCCCCGGTCCGCAGCACGGCATAATACTTGGAAAGGACAAGCCTGACATGTGGAAAGCGGTACAGAGAGGCCTTTTCCCGGGAAGCATAAGCAACCACCATCTTAATGCTATGGCCGCGCTCGGAGTTACACTTGCAGAAGAAATAGAATTCGGCCAGGAATATGCAAAAAACACCGTTGAAAACGCAGTAGCTCTCGCTGAGGCGCTCTCAGAGGAGGGCATAAAGATGCTGGGAGAGAAGAATGGTTTCACAAAGTCTCACACAATAGTGGCAGACGTGCGTGACAATGGAGGAGGCAAGAAATGTGCCGAGGACTTGGAGAAGGCAAACATAATACTGAACAAGAATCTCCTTCCGTGGGATACCAGCAAGAATTCCCAGGACCCCAGCGGCCTCAGAATAGGTTCACAGGAAGTCACAAGGATCGGTTTCGGAAAACAGGAGATGAAGGAAGTTGCGAAACTCATCGCCGACGTAATCATCAGGCACAGGCCTGCAGAGGGCGTGAAAGCAGAAATTCTTGAACTGAAGAACAGAATCAACCGGGTAAAATACTGCTTTGGAGAACACGAGGCTTACAGTTACATAAAAATACTGGGAGAACTGAAGGAATAATATGAACAGAAGAAAAGTGCAGTGCATTGTGTACGCAGTCAAAAGCGGCACTCCACTGTTTCTTCTTCTCAAGACCACGCCTGCGCGCGGGGCTTTCTGGCAGGCGGTAACTGGCACAGTGGAGGAAGGAGAATCATACAGGGAAGCGGCTGGAAGGGAACTGAAGGAAGAAACAGGGCTGTCACTGGAGGATGCAGTGAAGGTAGTCGAGGAACCATACTCGTTCAAATTTGTTGACAGAAGGGGCGACAGTGTTGACGAACACGCATTCGGAATAGAGGTGGACCCGGAGTCTGCAGTGGACATGGCGCACAACGTGTATGAGGAACACACCGAATATGCATGGCTGAGGTCTGACGAGGCTGTTTCGAAGTTGCGTTTCGAAGATGAGAAGAAAGCTCTCCTTTCAGTCTACTGGAACATATGAGCGCACATCCGGACCGGACAGAAAGTTGACGCCGCAAGTGAAGTTTTAATGGGCTCCACGGGCGGGAAGAATGGAAAACAGTTATATCCTTAAACAGGTTAGTTACCGGTAAATGCAGAAAAAAGCCGCCCTTCCTGACATTGAAAGATTCAGGAGGTGGATGACAGCAGAGAGGAAAAGCACATACACAATCAAGCAGTATTCATTCTTTGCATCAATGTTCACGCGGCAGATCTGCAAGCCGCTGGACGAAATAAACGAAAAAGACATTGAAGACTTCAAGGAGCTTCTGGCCATATCCAGGAAATATTCCAAAAGCACGCAGTATACATGCATAAAGGCAGTCCAGCTGTTTTTCAGGAGCAATGGTGTAGATCCTCCGGGGAACCTGACAACACCAAAGAGGAGCAGAAAGGTTCCGGTGTACCTCACTGTGGATGAGACAAGGCGGTTGCTTGAAACGGCATCAAAGAATCCCAGGGATTACGCCATTGTCAGTGTTCTTGCATATACCGGGGTGAGGATAAGCGAACTGTGCTCCCTCAACATTGGAGACCTCGATCTTCAGGACGGCACTCTTTTTGTCCGTTCAGGGAAAGGGGACAAGGACAGGATGGTTCTTATGAGTGAAAGCTGCATTGATTCTGTAAGGGAATACCTGAAAAGCAGGAACTCTTCCGGTTCCGGCGGAAGTGCCCTTTTCCTCAGCAGGGTAAACAGGAGGATAGATCCGTCATCAGTTCAGAGGATGATAAGGAGAATTTCCATCGAATCAGATATTTCAAAGCACGTTACTCCTCATGTCCTGAGGCATACCTTTGCGACTACAATACTCAGAAACGGGGGAGACATAAGGTTCATACAGAAGCTGCTGGGGCACTCTAGCGTTGCTACCACAGAGATCTATACGCACATTGACGACGGAACCATGAAAAAGATGTATTCACAGTTCAAACCCTCGTACTGAAGAATATTCAGTACTTCCTTTTTATCAGAAAGTCAGCCATCCAGTTGAGGAAGTCCTTGACCCCGTTGTTTCCGTTGATTTCTTCAAGATACTTCTTGCCGCGGTCTGCCAGCATTTCCGCTATCTTAACAGAAAAATCAAGTGATCCCGTGTCTTCAACTATCTTCCTTACTCTTTGAAATTCAATGTCCGTTACATTTCCGCTCTTCAGGATATCCTGTATGAAACGCCTGTCGTCTTCAGAGCCGTTTTCCATGGCCTTCAGCATCAGCAGTGTTTTCTTTCCCTCGTTTACATCACTCTTTGCAGATTTCCCGACAGTTGCTTCATCCCCAAAGAGCCCGAGTATGTCGTCCTGCAGCTGGAATGCAACTCCAAGCAGAGATCCGTAGTAATCAATTGTATCAATCTGGCCCACATTTCCGCTCAGTATGGTACCAAGCCTGAGCGGTCCTGAGACGGTGTAATTGGCAGTCTTCCACAGATGAAGCCTCATCAGGTCGGAAGGGGCAAAATCGTCGAGGAATGGGGAGAAGACGTCAAGGAGCTGGCCTTCTCCTGTTGTTTCGAATACCCTGGAGAGTTCGAGGTTTGCTGCCCTTAGCCTGTCGTCAGGGAATCCGGATTCCAGAAGTATCTCGTGAGAGTAACTCTCTGCCATGTCGCCCGCTATTATTGAGATGTTCTCCGCTATTCTCCTGTGGCTGCTGTCACCACCAAAGAACCTGTCGCCGGCTACAACATGAAAGCTGGGCTTACCCCTTCTCATATCGCTCTGATCCATTACGTCGTCCTGAATCAGGAAATAACTCTGTGAAACTTCGAACGCTGATGCAGCTGCAGCGATGTGTCTGTTGTGATCTGCGAACAGGTCGTGGGCACTCATTACAAGAATCGGCCTGATTCTCTTGCCGCCGCCGAGCGTGAAATCCCTGATCATCTCTACAACACTTCTGACAGATTGATCGTGCTTTTCTGCCAGTTTTCGCTCAAAGAATTTCTTCAGCTCCTCCTCGACTTCCTCCCTGTATGCGTTCATTATTTGCTGCATGTCTTTCATGGTTTCTTCCATGGACATTGGGAATGCATTTAATATTATTATTCAGGAAGCTGTGCCCGCGTGCAATGTGCCTTCCAAGCATCCAATGATGAAACAGGTCACACTGGTACTACGGTTCTATTGTGAAAGTTCCCCAGGCAGATGCGGCGTTCACCCGATCGTGACGTTGAATATCAGATGGAAAGCCAGCCCCACAAGATACGTTGCCACCGCAACTCCAAGCGACAGAAGGGATGCCCTCGCAGCCGATCTCAGAACCTTGGTATTCATTGAAAGGGCGATCAGTGCATTGGCAAAAGCCTGAGCCAGAACAACGAGTGTTATTGAGAGTGCAAGTGCCACCTCAATCTGCCTTATGAAGATATACGGGAGTATCGGAACTGCTGATCCGAGCAGGTAGAAGAGCCCTACAGTCGAAGCAGACTTCCTTGATTCTGCCTGTATCTTTCCAATTTTTTCCTCTTCTTTCTCTGATGTGTTGAAAAGTGCCTGCCTCTGAATTTCCATTACGTGGTAATCTGTCTTGCTCTTGCTCGACAGGTAGGCTCCCAGCATCATGCTCATTGAACCGCTGAGGGCTATAACTAATCCCCCGAGTGCAATGTATAAGCCTGAGATGAAGACTGCTGCAAGGCCTGAAAGGGAACCGAGAACCTCAATGAATCCGTCGCTTATCCCGTATATTATGTCCTGGTTTCTCTGGACTTTTTCCTCGCCTTTGGAGATCTGGTTTTCAAAAATTTCCTCATGCTCTATCTCATCATTTATGATCTTTTCAAGGCCAGATCTTATGGTCTCGTCTTTGAACTCTGTATCCAAAGCCTGCCTGTATGCCCTTATGGAACTTATCTCGCCGTGTTCAAGCAGCCTGATTGTTAGGAAGATGCCGATGAACTTCAGCGCTGTCATGAGAAATGCAAGCTTGAGGCCATGATGTTTTATGTGTGATGTTTCCACACCGTTTTCCTCAAGCCTCTCCTTCCAGAAAGCCAGATGCTCATCTTCAACACTGGCAAGCCTCCTGAGGTTATTCCTGAATTCTGTATCCTTGACTTTTTCAGCGAGATTCCTGTAAAAATCCCTGTCAGTCATCTCGTCTCTGTAAAATCTCAAGAAGTCATCGGTAGTCAGGGTTCCTGCCATCAAGACGGGGAATGGTTTATCAGTAATAAACATCTTTTCCTGTGACTCTCAAGAGCCTACTGCGAAAGACTCAGTCGTCAGGGGGTAAGATTACGTTTTTCCAAGGATATCAGATGGAAGCCAACCCTCCTTGCCCCTGGAATTTCTGCACCAGGACCATCCCCCCATTTCGTACAGGATGTCTACAATTTCATTTTCAGACGAGTCAAGTTCCCTGGAATTGTAGTCCTGGCTAAGGGTTGCCCTGTCACCTGAAATGGAAAGAACAACCTCCGGCACCCAGGCTTCAATTCCAGAATCTGACCTGCACCAGTACCAGGATTTGTATTTTCCGTCATTTTTCCTGATCACACGAATAGAATCGCCCTTTCGTGCGGACATCGGATTGCTAAACTCCGAAACATAATCAGAAATGACTCTTCCTCTGTTGTCCATTGTTGAATATTCTCCCTGACTCATTGAGATTGGGCATCACATTATAACGTTTCCTCCGATGAATGAAAGTTGGCTTCCATGGAATTCTATTGGATGTTCGGGGCACACCAAAACAGATACATCAGAAGCACCGGCTATCTTCCCGGTCATTTAGGCAGAAAACGCTGGGTAATGGATCTGCAGCCACTGGGAAACAAACGGTCTCCTGCCCTCAATCTTCATTCACATATTTTATTAATTTTACAAGCGGGAGGCCTTCGTCCCATTTAATGTAGTAATTGTTGCCGCGAGTCAGTGAGACTTTTGGGAGTATGTTGTACAGCAGCATCTGTTTTCCCCGTGGTTCACCGGAAACAGAATAGAGCCTCCAGCCGTCTCCCTTTGCACCCTTCAGCCTGAAGGCATACACTAGAAAGAGGCCTGACTGGGAACAAAGCCTGTTCAGCCTCTCCGCCTGCTCCTGCCTCTTTCCTGAAGCTTCAGAGAAGTTGATCTTCTGGTTCAGTGAAGACTTCACCTCAATAACCATCGAAAAGTCGTGCCTGAGGGCGATCAGATCTGCTCCCAGAGAGCCAGCGGACCTGGTAACGTAGAATGGTCTCTCAAGTATTGTTGATACCAGGTACCTTTCTTCAGTGGGAAGTTTTTTCAGATATTTTTCTGTGTGCTGTTTGTTTCCTGAGAGTATTCCGGCAAGTTCCCTCTCATATATGCTGCCGTCCAAGCTGTATCCAGCAGTTATGCTCTCGAATAATAATTAAGTTTTTCCCGGACAGGTGTTTCGTTGGAAAATCCTGCAGAACCGGTTTTCCCGGATTAAGATAGTTTATTCAGTGTGAGGGCGATCTTGCATCATGTTGGTTCCTGTAACACGAGATGTATTCCGGTGGGCTACTCCTGACCCCGCTGACAACTGGATGATGGTCGGCCATCTTGTCATAAAGAAGGAGGAAATTGCACTGGTAGATCCACCACTTGTCCCTTTCCTTCCAGAAGCGATCCATAATATTGGCGGATCGGCATCGGTGATTCTCACGACCCTCGACCATATGAGGGCATCCAGATACTTCGCATCAGAGCACGGGTTCAAGGTCTTTGTGCCCAGGCAGATTGAAACTACAAATTTCGATCCTGTTGAAGCAAAGAAGCAACTTGAATTCAATGAATTTGTTGAGTATGATGAATCAGATGCACTTCCCTGCGGCCTGAAGGCAATAAGGGCAAGGCCTTTCACGGGACATTCCCGGCCAAGGTACGATGAAATGGCACTCCTTACAGAGGGAGGAGAACTGATTGCAGGTGATATTGCTGCAGGAACCAAAGATGGAAAATTCAGGGTAGGGCCTGAGTTATTCAACACCAATCCACGAAAGATTGAGGTGATGGCCTGTTTTGAGATATTGGCAAACATAATACGGTCCCATGGTGCGAAGACATTGCTCTCTTCGCACTGGAACGACATTGAAAGTAGTCTGCAGGATGCCGTAAATGAGAAGGGGAGAGAACTCTCGGATTCTCTGTGACGGGGAATTCCAGAAGCTTACAGAGAAAATCTTCCCGGCGTCTTTGGAAACGGGTGTGCATCCTCAATCCTCTGCAAACCGCAGATGTACCTCACGAGCCTCTCGATCCCCAAGCCAAAGCCCGCGCATGGAGGAAGGCCCGATTCAGCGACCTTCAGGTACCACTCAAACTGCTTCTCTGTCTGCCCTTTCCTTCTGATTCTCTCCCTTATGGCAGAGAGATCAAATTCCCTTTCACCGCCAGAAAGTGCTTCCTGGAACCCTTCCGGGTAAACAAGGTCCATGTCCACAAGCGTATCCGAACCGTCAGGGTTCAGCCGGTCATAAAATTCCCTCTTGTCCAGTGGTATGTCGATTATCCAGAAAGGACTGTCCATCTCGTCTGATAGTATCCTCTCAAAAGATTCTCCATATTCGGCCTCTGCATCCAGGTATCTTATCTTCCTGAATCCTGGCTTTGGAACCCTCAACTCTCTTCTGAAAAAGGAGAGGTCTTCGCTGTTCCTGTCCAGAATATAGGAGAACAGGCCGGGAATGAGTTTTTCAACCAGTTTCATCATGTCTTCCCGGGTAGCTCCCCTCCTTTCAACGTCAACCTGTGTAAATTCCGACAGGTGCCTCCCGGAAGTAGATTTTTCCTCAGTCTCCATCCTTATGTTCGGTGAAAAGGTGAAAATGGAGCCGAAGTGCTTAACCAGAATGTGCTTATGGAAAATCATGCTCTTGGTCAGCGAGTACCTCATTCCATAGTATTCTATCACAGGATCGTACACCGGGTGGTTGAGTGGATCAGTGAGCGGTGAAATAATGACAGGGGGCACCTCCAGGAAACCCTCGTCCCTGAAAAAATCGCCAACGTATCTCCTCACACTGGTGTGTACCTTGAGGGAATGGGCGACTTCACTTCTTGACAGATGTTCCAGCAGTCCGTTTAAATTATCATTTGCCTGCATGGACGTCTTTAGATTGATTCATGATTTAAACGTTAATCCGGAAAAATCGACAAGTTGTTAGATATACGTCGACATTTTGTTGGACTTGTGACATTACGTCCAAAGGTTTATGCAGTATACCAGATTAACCAGCTATGGACGAAAAGGACAGGGCAATAATAGACTATCTGATGGAAAACGGCAGAGACAAGATCTCGGACATTTCCAGGCAGCTTGATATTCCCCGGGTCACGGTGTATGAGAGGATGCAGTCTCTCGTGAAACAGGGCATAATAAAGAAATATGTTGCCGTTCCTGACTACTCTTCGCTCGGTCTGCCAGTCATCTCGTTCATTTTCGTACTGTTTGATTCCGGCAAGAAGATCACAGAGAAGGAACTCGCGTCCAAGATATCAAAAATGAGGGACGTGGAAGAAGTTCATATAGTTACAGGGGAATGGGACCTTCTCCTTAAGGTGAGGGCCAGTTCAATGGATAACCTCGGCAACATGGTCCTGGACAAACTCCGTGAAATGGAGGGCGTCGCAAAAACCCAGACAATTACCATTTTCCAGACCGTCAAGGACGGTTTCTGAAGAGTTCAGTGGAGAAAAAGGGAGACTCCCTCATCCTTCTTCTCGTCTGCAGAAATCTTTTTCCAGTCGTTCCTTGTTGTGGGCCTGCCCTTAATCTTCTGCACATAGTTGTATGCTGACAGTGCGGCGGTTGATCCCATTCCGGCAGAAATCACGGCCTGCTTGAACGGTATGTCTGTTATGTCTCCGGCCGCAAATATGCCGGGCATTGAAGTGGTGCAATCCTTGTTGACAATTATTTCGCCGAGTCCGTTCAGCTCAATCATACCCTTCAGGAATTCCGTTCTCGTTGTATATCCCATCTCAATGAAAACGCCATCCACATCCACTTCCTTTTCTGTGCTTTCATGATCCTGGCTGACCTTCATCTTTCGGACCTTTGAATCTCCGCTGAAGCCTGTCACTCTGACAGAACTCATGAATTCAACATTGCTGCTTGACTGAAGGCTATCGATCATGTCACTGTCTCCGATCGGCTTTTCGGTCCTGCTGACCATTATGACCTTCTTTGCAATTCCTTTCAGCATTATGCCGGCATCCAGTGCAGGGTTGCCTGCTCCAATGACAGCAACCTCCTTGCCCCTGAAGAGCGGGCCGTCACAGATTGCACAGTAGGACACTCCTTTCCCCTTCAGTTCCTCCTCTCCCGGCACCCCAAGGTCCCTGGGTGTCTTGCCGAAGGCCAGAATGAGGGCACAAGTTTCATACGACGCACGGTTTGTTATAATTTCAAAACAGCTCTGTTCAGCATACTTGAGTTCCTTAACCTCTTCGTATGCGAATTCAGTGCCGTACTTTTCAGCCTGGTTCTTGAACTTGTTCATCAGTTCATTGCCGCTGATGCTCATGATACCCGGATAATTTTCTATAGAATCTGTTAAGAGGGCCTGCCCTCCAATGTCCTTTGTTATGACAAGCGTCTTCAGGCCCTGCCTGGATGTGTAAAGTGCAGATGTAAGGCCTGCGGCGGCGCCTCCAACTATGATCACGTCATACTGTCTTTCTGCCATGGGTAATCAGTGGTTTCAATTATTTAAGATGTTTTTAGCATCTGCTGCATGCTGGTCATATCAAGGCCTCACTGTTTGCCGAAGTATGGTGTCCTGAATTTTGCGCGGCTTTCTATGACGTCTGCGGATGCCTGGTATCCCGCGTCAGCATGCCTTATTACTCCCAGGCCCGGATCTGCATTCAGTACCCTTTTTATACGTTCCTCAGCCCTCCTGCTGCCGTCCGCGACAAGCACAAAACCGGAATGGATGGATGTTCCAATACCTGTTCCGCCACCATGGTGAACCGATACCCATGATGCACCTGAAACTGCGTTTAGAAGTGCATTCAGGATGGGCCAGTCGGCTATGGCGTCGCTTCCGTCCTTCATCGCTTCCGTCTCCCTGTACGGTGATGCCACAGAACCTGTGTCATGGTGGTCTCTTCCAATTGCAACAGGGGCATCAAGGATGCCATCTCTTACGAGGCCGTTTATCATGAGGCCAAGCTCTTCCCTCTGCCCGTATTCTGCATAGCATATCCTGGCCGGCAGGCCCTGGAAATGGACGGTCTTCTTTGCAAGAGAAATCCACTTGACAAGATGGGCGTCATGGCTGAAATTCTCAATTATGGCATCATCTATCCTGTAGATGTCCTCAGGGTTTCCTGAGAGCGCCACCCACCTGAATGGCCCTGAACCTATGGCAAAGAGGTCCCTTATGTAGCCGGGCACATATCCCGGGATATCGAACGAATTCTCAAGCCCGCCCTCCTTGGCCCGGCCCCTCAGGTTGTTTCCGTAATCGAACACTTTGGAACCCTTCCTCATGAACTCCAGAATGGCTTTTGTTTCCTTCACTATGGATTCGTAAACGCTTCTTCTGTATTCCCCGATATCTCTCTCCCTGAACTCTTTGGCCGTTTCCACAGTATATCCTTCAGGAATGTATCCAACATCAATGTCATGAGCCGCAGTCTGGTCGGAGACTATGTCTGGTTTTTCTCCCGTTTCCAGCAGTTCCCTGTAAACTGTGGCCGCATTTCCAAGAACTGCTATTGAAACTGCTTTTCCAGAAGCAATGGCCTCATCCTTTTTCTGCAGTGCCGAATCCAGGTCAGAGGCTTGCATGTCCAGGTACTTGTCCCTGAGCCTTCTTCTTATCTTCTCAGGGTCAACCTCTATTATGATTGAAGTGAGATTGTTCAGTTTTGCTGCGAGCGGCTGGGCACCGCCCATTTCACCAAGACCGGACGATAGGAACCATTTTCCAGTGAAATCATCCTTCCCATATTCTTTTCTTGCGAGGGCACTGAGAGTTTCATACGTTCCCTGCAGTATGCCCTGGGTTCCAATGTATATCCAGCTGCCTGCGGTCATCTGGCCGTACATTGTGAGGCCTTTTCTTTCAAGTTCCCAGAAGATGTCATCCGTCGCCCACTTGGGCGCAATCTGTGCATTGACTATCAGGACACGGGGGGCTTCGCCGTGAGTCCTGAATATTCCAACAGGCTTGCCAGACTGAATTAGAAGAGTCTCATCATTCTTAAGTGATTTCAGGGAAGCAACAATCTTGTCGAAAGCCTCCCAGTTTCTTGCGGCTTTTCCCCTTCCTCCATAGACAATTAGGTTGGCGGGATCCATCGCAACAGCTGGATCCAGGTTGTTCATCAGAAGGCGCAGAGCCGCCTCCTGGTCCCAGCCCGCAGTGTTAAGGTCCCTGCCTACAGGGGCCCTGATTTCACGGATCATGGCATGGTATGGTTACACTGAATGAAAAATTTTACTTCCCTGCTTCTGGAAGTTCCAGCCCGTCCATTATGATTGTATTTTCCCTGACCCTTCCGAAGGACACAATGCCGATCTTCCTTCCTGTTTTTTCCTCTATGATTCTTAAATATTCCATGAGTTCTTTCGGAAATGCTGAAGGCCCGTTTTCCATTATCTCCTTTTTTGTCCCGTCATCAAGAATCCCCCAGGGCTTCATATTCCTGAAGTTGACTTCAAGGCCCTCAAGATTGTTCACGTGACCTGTTTCCGGGTGGTATATCTCCCCTTCGCTGCCGGGATGCACATAATTCAACCCGATCTTGATCTCGTCCATCTGGCCCAGCGTATCTATGTTTGTAACAGCAAGTGTGTCTATATCGCTCATCCTGATTGTGTACTTCAGTGCGGGTATGTCCAGCCACCCTACCCTTCTTGGCCTCCCCGTTGTTGTTCCATACTCGTGGCCAAGCTCCCGGAGCCTTTCTGCAGCCTCACCTGATATCTCGGTTGGAAATGGCCCTGCTCCAACCTTGGAGGTGTACGCCTTTATGACTCCTATTACTGTCCTGACCTTCCTGAAAGAGAATCCTGCTCCGCAGCTCAGGAAACCTGCCACAGTATTCGATGAAGTGACAAAGGGAAATATTCCGAAATCTATGTCCAGCAGCGTTCCGTTGGCCCCTTCGAACAGAATGTTCCTCCCCTCCTCGTGTGCACTGTTGACCACAGACTCCGTTGAGGAGATGTAAGGGCTCAGTTCCTTGCCCTGCCTGTACAGTTCAGTTGAGATATCCTCTATATCCTGGCCCGATGGCATGTCATTTCCAAGAAGCGACTCCTTCATCCTGCTTATAAGGTCAAGTTTTTCCCTGATTCTATCAAGGGAGAGAAGATCTTCAATCCTGATGCCCGTTCTTGCGTATTTATCCTCATATGCCGGGCCGATTCCTTCGAACGTGGTGCCAATCTTCGACGGGCCCCTCACCTCTTCCTCCTTCTTGTCAAGCACTTTATGGAGCGGGGTTACAACGTGTGCCCGGTTGCTCACGTAGACCTTTATTCCAGGATTAATCTCCCTGACCATCTTTATTTCATCAAGCAGCGTTTTCGGATTGATCACAGTTCCGTTTCCGAGAACTACACTGGAGCACCTGAGAGCCCCTGACGGTAGGAGGTGGAACTTGAAATTTCTGTCTCCAACAACGACTGTGTGCCCTGCGTTGCTTCCGCCGTTGAACCTCACAACAACATCAAAACGGTCACTCAGAAAATCAACAACCTTACCTTTTCCCTCATCTCCAAACTGAATCCCCACAACTGCTGCTGACAACATAGGCAATCACATAGAGGCTGGCACGTTTTCTGCGCCTGCGAAGTGAAACACAGAGCCAAACCCTTTCCAGATAATCGGGATCATTAAAAGCATTTTCCATCAGAATTGTCAGGGGCCATTCATCGATTTGTACTGCATTCTGACTCTTCTGATCATTTGCTGAATTAGTGTTCTAGCTGCAAAGCTTCTTAACAAGAAAGCGTTTTGTATAGTATGCCCGGCGAAAGTGATTTGCTCCAGAGGCTGGATTCAGCCAGGACAGGCAGGTTTCACCTTAAGGCCATTGTCGTTTCTGGCATGGGATTCTTTTCCGATGCATACGACCTCTTTGTGATCTCAACCGCAATGCCAATCATTGATCTGTCTTTCGGACTCACTTCAAAGCTTGAGGAAGGCCTCATCAGTTCGATGGCCCTTTTCGGGGCTTTCGTTGGTGCTCTAATCTTCGGGCGGATTGCGGATGTAATGGGTAGAAAGTACACATACGGCGTTGAGATGGGGATTCTGGTCTCATTTGCAATCATATCCGCTTTTTCAGTGAACACCTACATGCTGATGGTTTCAAGGTTCATACTTGGAGTCGGCGTTGGAGGAGACTATCCAATAAGCTCCACCATAATGAGTGAATATGCCAACGTGAAGAACAGGGGAAAGCTGGTTTTAGCGGTGTTTTCCATGCAGGGCTTCGGGCTCCTTGTAGGTGCTCTCGTCGGTGTAGGCGCCATCCATTTTCTTTCAATTGACAATGCGTGGAGGTTCATGCTCGGATTCGGTTCCGTTCCCGCTGCCTCAGTCATATACCTGAGGAGGAAGATCAGGGAGACGCCAAGATTCTCCCTGCAGGTGAGGGGCGATGAGGCCGCTGCTGAGGCGGCGGTAATGGATGCGACCGGAGAGAAGGCAAAGCAGGTGCCTGCAGAAACTGCGGCAAGGCCGGCTAGCACTGTCAGGATACTGTTGCGTAAATACTGGGTCTTTGTTCTTGGCACCGCAGGCGCATGGTTCCTTTTTGACATGGCATTCTACGGGACATCGGTCAACAGCGGATCCATACTTTCTCTGATCGGATACGGAAAGGTGGCGGGCAACATCAAGGCTACAGTCTTCAACATCGCCGTAGGAAACGCGATCCTTGCCGGTGTTTTTGCTGTCCCGGGCTACTGGATAGCAATAGCACTGGTAGACAAAGCGGGAAGAAAACTGCTCCAGTGGGCCGGATTTACGGCCATGGCAGTGATATACTTTGTCTTCGCAATCAATTACGTTGGGATAACAGCCGATTTCGCACTTTTCATCAGCCTGTACGGTCTTTCCTACCTATTTGGCAACATAGGCCCAAATTCAACCACTTTCCTGCTTCCAACAGAGCTCTTTCCAACACAGGTCCGGACAACGGGACATGGAATTGCCGCAGCATCAGGCAAGCTTGGGGCAGGCATCTTCACCTTCCTGGTTCCTGTCATGTACGCGATCTACGGCCCTTCCGTCGTGTTCGGGCTCCTCACCCTGTTCTCAGCCGGAGCTGCTGTTCTCACTATTTTTACAATAAAAGAAACCAAGGGCTTAAGCCTTGAGCGCATCTCTGAATGATCCACATGGGGAACTGTGTAAATGCGCTCCGCTTTTAAATTTACATATTTTGGGAAAAGTATAAAGTTGTCTGAACACTATGGTGACTCCGGAGAGAAGTTATGGTATACATCGGGGTAGTTGAAGGTTCGAGGCTTGATGTACCCAATAATCCGACTATAGGTTATATTGAGGGGGACGGAATAGGAACCGACATCACAAAAGTCACAATAAAGGTTGTAAATGCAGCCATAGAACTCGCATATCATGGCGAGAAATTCATTGAATGGAAGAAGATTGTCGCAGGAGAAGAGGCTTTTAATGAAACCGGAAAACACCTGCCACAGGAATCGCTTGATGAAATCAGAAGATGCACGGTTGCCATCAAGGGCCCACTCACTACACCGGTTGGTGAAGGCTTCAGGAGCCTGAACGTTACCCTCAGGCAGTATTTCGACCTTTATGCAAACGTAAGGCCGGTCAAGTATTTCCCTGGCGTCCCTTCACCGGTTAAGGAACCGGAAAAAATGGACATGGTTGTTTTCAGGGAAAATACGGAAGACCTCTATGCGGGCATAGAATGGAGATACGATTCTCCAGAGGCCAAGAAGCTGAGGGCGTTCCTGAATGAGCAGTTCGGGGTCAGACTGACGGAAGATACTGGAATTGGAATCAAACCAATAAGCAAGTTCAGATCAGCGAGGCTGGTTAGGAAGGCAATTGAGTTCGCTGTCAACAACAAGAGGAAAAGTGTGACCCTTGTGCATAAGGGAAACATTATGAAGTACACAGAAGGAGCATTCAAGGAGTGGGGTTATGAGGTGGCAAGAAAAGACTTCTCTGACCTGACTGTGACTGAAGATGACTACCTGAAGGACCCTGACCATAACCAGGACAGGGTAGTGATCAAGGACCGGATAACCGACAACATGTTTCAGCAGGTTCTAACCAGAACGGCCGAATATGATATCATAGCTACAACAAACCTGAACGGAGATTACCTGTCAGATGCTCTTGCTGCACAGGTTGGGGGCCTTGGACTTGCGCCCGGTGCAAACTTAGGCGACGTATTTGCAGTGTTTGAAGCCGTACATGGAACCGCTCCGAAATATGCCGGGCTCGATGTTGCAAACCCGACGTCCCTCATACTTTCCGGTGCAATGATGCTCAGGCACATAGGATGGCCGGAAGCAGCTTACATTCTAGAGCTGGCTATTGAAGGTACATACCGTGACAGGAAAGTAACTCAGGACATAGCAAGGCTCCTTGACATAAAGCCGCTCAAGTGTTCAGAGTTTGGGGAAGAGATAATAAAAAGGATGAAAGGCAGGTAGGAAACCAGCCTTCATTTCCGTTTTTCTTCAGGACCAGTATACGATTTTCCTTTCTTGTGTCATAGCGCTGACGGCTGATTCGAGCCCTCCCTGAATGCTGAATAATTCATACAGGGAGATTGACGGCGGAGGATCAATTATCAAATTCCCCACTCTTGTGTTCTGCCTCAGATAGTTTGTCACGTTCATGTCTGATGTGTAAACGTAGAGGCTCCTTGCCCGACCGTCATTCTTTATCAACTCGCCGGCTTCAGCGAGAGATTTCACCGGCCTGATCAGAATAAAAGGTCCCGTCTGACCCTGAGTCCACAGCTTTCCAGGGTTCTCAGAAATCCTCAAAACTGCGGGCCCAACCGATGTGCTGTACACGAACGGCGTTGTGAGCTGCTCCCCCCAGTTCTTTTTCTCGTCCTCCACAGAATTCATGAAAGAAGTGACATCTTCCGCAGAAAGAAAAGATGGTATGTCTGTTGAGGGGTCATCAGGGTTTCCTGCCTTCAGTGCCATGGCCTCTTCGGCAATCCTGTTGGAAACATACTGCAATGAATCCTGGTGCACCAGAACCCTGTGGGGAGTAAACCCGGGATGTTTCAGGCCTGAAAGGGCTAGCCTGGTCGCTGATAACGAGGCCGAATCATTGTCCGCATCACTCCAGATGAGGGAATAACTCCTTGTGTCTGTGGGTTCAAAGCTCTCAGCAGAATGCATCCTTTTTCTGACTGAAAGCCTGTTTTCGCTTCTTCCCTGAAATATGACAGTAGATATGTATTCGGCTTTCAGGAGTTTGGTCAGTGTCTGCGAACCTGCAGAGAAGGTAGCAATGAATGCTGAATCCGAGACGACTGATTCTATCTCTTTCCATATGTTCCTGATGGAAAGTGCGCCTGCAGTAGATGGCCTTATTATTGTTCTAGACCCGGTCAGCAGTGAAGCAATCATGATTTCAGTAAACCTGTATACAGGATTTACACCTGACAGTATTGCCAGTACTGTGCCGCCTGCCGTGCCCTCCCGGGCAGTCGAAAGCCTGTGTGAGCCTGCATATGCAAACGTTGAGTTCAAAGCATGCTGATTCCATGCAATTGAGGAAAATGAGTCTGCAAGCTTCCTGGATGCAAGGATCTCATCCCTGCAGGAAGTAATTGTATTACCCGTTTCTGCTGAAAGGATGCCCGGTAGAGATCCTGACAAGGATTCGAGGGCCCTGGACAGTGATGATGCGATCTTTTCAGGTTCCTGCTTTCCTTTAAGTCCATCTTTCTGAAGGAATCCAGACAGTTCGCCAAACCCGGTTTCCCTGACTGAACCTATCTGCTGTGAAGTATACCTGTTATAGACTTTCACAGTAGATTATGCGGCCACTCGTTATAAACTATACAACGGCATTCAGAGTATCTCGTATTCGAAAGGCTCGAGCAGGTTCATCTTGAATGCCCGCTCATAATATTTCCTGAGCGCCTCTCTTCCTTTTTCTCCCATGTCGATCGAGAGATCGTTCACGTACATCCTTACGAACTTTGTTTCAAGTTCCTTGTCCTGGTACCTTGCGTACTGGAGTGAATACTGGACTGCGTCAGATTCGTGTTCCATCCCGTACTTTATAGAACGGACAAAATCATCCACAAACTTCTCGCAGTTTTCCCGCCCCAGTGACTTTCTGATCGCATTGAAACCAAGTGGGATTGGAAGGTCCCCGGCATATTTCTTCCATTGCTCGTAAAGGTCATAAACCTTGATGAGACCCCTGTCCTGGTATGTGAGCTGCTCGTCGTGAATCAGGATTCCGGCGTCTATTTCTCCTTTCATAAGTGCGGAGACTATCTGGTCGAATCTGAGTTCCACAAATTTCTTTGGTTCCGGTGCGAACATCCTGTAAAGAAGGAAGGCTGAAGTATTCGGGCCCGGCATACCGACCACTGCATCAGAAAGGTCCACATTATTCCTGGCAACAACTATCGGGCCGTATGAGATTCCAAAGCTCGCACCTGCAGTAGTAAGATAGTATTTGTCATGCACCCTTGCAAATGCATTTGCAGAAATTGCAGTCACCTCATATGGGGCCTCTACCGACTCCTTGTTGAGCGATTCTATGTCTTTTACAACCTGCTTGTAAGAAAAATTGCACTTTATCTTGCCTTCGAACATTCCATAAAACATGAACGAGTCGTCCGGGTCCGGAGTGTGGGCAATTGTGATTTCCATGGGCGAGTATTGCATTGTGATAATTACTTTTTATGCCTTTTTTGCGGCTGCTGCCTCAGAAAGCCTTCGGAGCGCAAATTCATTTCCTATGCTTCCTCGTGGGTTGAGAAATAGCTTGGTCCGGCAGTAGTGTTTGCGAGTATAACCAGTTAAATACCTCTCTTCGATTCTCTAACTTCCTGCAGGAATTGACATGAAAAGGATTGTGATTGCCCTTGGTGGAAACGCTCTCCTTCAGAAAGGAGACTTTCCCGATTTCGAAACCCAGTACAGGAGGGCTTATTCAGCAGTTTCCAGCATATCTGACCTTCTTGCCGACTATGAGGCCGTCCTTACACATGGAAATGGCCCCCAGGTGGGCAATATACTTCTGCAGAATGAGATTGCAGGTGATTCCATTCCGGGAATGCCCCTTGACGTGTGCGGCGCAATGTCGCAGGGGCTCATTTCAGATGCAATTCTGACTGCTTATGACAGAGTGAGGATGGAACAGGGCCTTTCGAAAGAAATAGCCTCTGTCATATCGAGAACACTGGTTGATTCTAATGACAGTGCTTTTCATAACCCAACAAAACCGGTCGGGCCGTTTTACTCTGAGGAAAAGGCACTTGATTATATGAGTAACAGAGGTTGGCCAATGAAGGAAATCCCGGGCAAAGGCTGGCGCAGGATCGTTCCGTCTCCCCAACCCATAGAGATTATAGAAAAACGTGCCATCCTGAATCTGCTCGCAAGCAATTTTCTTCCACTCTGTGTTGGAGGGGGAGGTATACCTGTTGTCCGTGAAAACGCCGGCTACAAAGGGGTAGAGGCGGTAATTGACAAGGATCTGGCATCAGCTGTTCTTGCCAGGGACATTAAGGCCGATTACCTGATGATACTCACAGACGTGGACAGTGTCTTTGTTGATTACGGAAAGAAGACACAGAGGGCTGTTGGAGAGATCAGCTATGACGATCTTCTGGAAATTTATGAATCAGGCGAATTTGAATCAGGCAGCATGGGCCCAAAAGTGAGAGCGGCACTTAATTTTGTCAGGGACGGCGGGACTTCTGCCTACATTACTTCTCTTGAACACGGAAGCCTCGCTGCAACTGGAAAATTCGGCACAGTCGTGACACGGACCTGAGTCTGGAGGTTCTACCAAGTATGATGGAAATCAGTGAATTGCCCAGGAATCTCCGTTCTTTGTGAGTTTGCCGATATCAGCAAGATGGCCCAGCCTGCTCTCAAGTAGAGGCTCGCTTATGTCCAGGCCGAACCTCTCCTTGAACTGCGCAGCAAGCTCCGGTGTAGTCATTGTTTCCTCCAGTATTTTTCCTGCCAGGTTGAAAAGGTCTTCAAACACGTTCCACGGAAATGTGAACCATGTCCATTCCTCACTGCTAACCCCCACTGCGTAATAGTCAGGGACAAACGTGGAATGGCCAATGTGAAGCATTGTAGCGCTCCTTACCTCAGAAGGGCCCATTGATTTTATGAAATCAACTGCGATCTTCATGCTCTCCCCGGTGTCAGTAATGTCATCAACAACCAGAATCTTCTTACCTGACACATCCAGCCTGCCGGTATCCCTGAGGACTGTCTTGCCGTCTTTTGTGGCGGTGATGCCCCAATGTTCTGTCTTTACCGAATATAGGTCTTTGATCAGAAGAGAATCAGACAGTATTCTTGCAGGAACGAGCCCTCCCCTAGAAAGGCCAACTATTGCATCCGGCCGGTAGTCGGCCTTGACAGACTCTCTCAGCTTCGTGCACCAGGATTCAATTTCGTCCCATGTGACCAGCTTTGCGCGAAATTCCATATGGCTGGTATGACCATTAGTGTATGAATTTTTTGAAGTGAAGAACATTTTTCACTCATGAAATACGATGGCAACCTGATCGGGGAGACCACAGGCTCAGGGAATGTTTAAATACATAATAAAGATCAAATATAATGAGTACCGCACTATTGGCATTATTGCTATTCTTGCTGGTTGTGGTTATACTCATATTTCTGTCGGGGCTACACATACTAAAGGAATGGGAACGGGCAGTAGTGCTCGTTCTGGGGAGATTCACCGGAATAAAGGGACCCGGAGTAATATTTGTAATACCAATCGTGAGCAGAATCCAAAGGCTTTCCACAAGAATACAGGCAGTGGCTTTCAAAACAGAGGCCTCATTCACCAAAGACAATGTTCCAGTGAACATTGACGCAGTGATGTATTTCCAGGTGGCAGACCCTAAAAAAGCAGTCCTGAATATTGAGAATTACATTACAGGAACAAATCTTTCTGCGCAGACTACAATAAGGGAAGTGGTTGGAAAATACACTTTTGACGACGTTCTCTCGGAAAGGGAGAAAATAGCTGAATCCGCAAGAGAGATAATTGATGAAAAAACAGAACACTGGGGAATAAAAGTATCCGCAGTGGAAATAAGGGATGTTCTCGTTCCGCAGTCCCTGCAGGAGGCTATGTCAAGGCAGGCATCTGCAGAGAGGGAGAGGAGATCGAGAGTCACTCTTGCAATTGCCGAAGTTGAGGCTGCACAGAAGATGGTGGAAGCTTCAAACCAGTATACATCAAATCCTGTGGCATTTCAGCTCAGGTGGATGAACATACTTTACGAGATAGGGCTGGAAGGAAAGGGGACCCTGATGATGATACCTATGTCCACTCTACCTGCCGGAGTCATGAACCCTCTTGAATTTGTTGGCATAAAGTCGCTTGGTACCTCAGGACAACAGGCTGTTGGAGGCACTTCAAAGAAATCCTCAGACACCTCAAAAAAGAGCAGCTGATCTCAGAAAAGCAGGTGGCCAAGTTCCACAAACTCGTCCGGAGAAAGGTCTCCGGGCCTCATTTCTTTATATTTCTCAGGCGCTTCCTTGAAAATTGTGCCTATCTTTTTTCTTCTCATGGAGAATGCCATGTTAAGCACCCTGTCTGTTGATTCTATTGCCTCAAGGGAGAAAGCTCCCTTCTTTCTTATGATCATGACAGAAGAGTCTACAGCAGGAACCGGATGGAATGCATTAGCCGGCACATCCTTCGCCAGATGGATCTCATATCTCAGAAAACAGTTCACCGAAAGCCTGGAATATTCCTTGCTGCCGGGCATCGCCAAACAACGCGCCGCAAACTCCTTCTGAACCATGAGGACACACCTTTCAAATTCAAAACTATACAGATGGAATAATATTTCAGATGTGATGTGGTATGGCACATTTCCTATTATAGATGAATACGTTTCGGGAGCAAAATCCAGGATGGATTGATGAACAACGGTTAATTTTCCGTCGTCCACATAAGAAGAAAATTTTGATTCAACATAGCCGGCATTGAGGTGATCCGATTCGACTGCAGTTACAGTTGCACCTGCATTAAGAAGAAACTCCGTGAGTTCACCGTGACCGGGGCCGATTTCCAGCACCCTTTCTCCTCCTTTCAGATCAAGGAGGCCAACTTCGAAAGAAGCAATGTCTGGGTCTGCCAGGTACACCTGGCCGTACTTCTTCGGACTTCGGGACCCTGTTCTCATTTGGCTACAAAGAGTTTGTACTTCTCATGCCTTTCCTGAAGCTCCTGGACTATCCTCTGAACGATCATCTTATGGGGGTGGTGTATTGTCTTGACCCTCTCTGTAAGGTCATCGAACGATTCAAACAGGCTCTTCTTCCTTTCTTCAATTATGTTCCACATAGTCTTGTTGCCGAGCCCGGGAAGCAGTTCCAGAGAGTGGAGCCTCGCGTTAATGGGTTCTGCTTTGTTGAAGAACTCTACAAATCTCGGTTCCCTTTCTTTCACTATGTTCTCAAGCGTGTAAGGAAGCTCAGTACTGGCAGCATTTGTGAGGTCCCTGTATGAAATCCTGCGCTTCACTGAAATAATCTTTGTCCTCAGATCCACGTTCTTTCCTATGTAAACGCGTTCTCCAACAGATACGACAGCGTTCTGCTTAGGGATTAGCTCAAGAAGCTTGAACTCATCGTCGCCAACAGCAAGCAGCAGTGGGGTCTTGTGATAGCTCTTATCATCCGCCCTCCCCTGTGGCAGATAGTCTAGAATGTATGCGTATTCCTCCATAAGATCACCCTGGCTTTCAGTCCAGCAGTCCAGAAAAATAGTCTAGGACGCTATTTAATTTTTCCTCGGAAAGAGAAACGTTGTATGGAGCCAGTATGGAAGTCAGCTCCTCCTTTGTTCGCGGTGCAAGATCTATTAACTTTACAATTACAATGTCAGACGCATCTGTCAGTTTTTTAAGGTCTTTCATGGCCTTCCTGGCGTCTTTTGGAGTTATGTGATGAAATTTCTCGGTATATGCAAGGATTTCATTCTGCCTTTCATCTGTCAGCTCTGCAGAAGACAGTATATCGAAAGCTTCAGGTACAGAAACAGGCTTCTTATCCATTATTATCTCTAGTGCATTAGTTACTGCTTATTGAAATCTTCTTAAGATGTACTGAAGAAGCTACTATCTCTTTGTGGACCGAACCAATCTTTATTGCAACCACATAAGAAGATCCCTGCTTTCTGACAATTCTGCCCGTGTACCCCTGAAATCCATGATAAGGCATACCTGAATGTTCTGATGGGTTGATCTTGATTGCCGCCAAATCCCCTATCTCAAACTTCTTGACAAGATCATTGACTTTGGGGAATCCTCTCTCGCTCACTTTTTTTCGCATCTTCATTCTTGAACCGGCTCTCGGTCCATGGGACATTTTTGCCATTTTGGATCACCTGTGAATCCTTATCACGTCGAGCTCTGCAACCTTCAGTTCCGAACCATATTCGGATGAAAGACTGGGTTTGGTTCTACCCTTGTCACCGGATACCATTTCTTTGATGTAGGTACCCGCCTCTGCTGTCACTTCCATTGCTATCCTGGTTCCCTTCCGGGAAATCAGCCTGGTCTGCAGCAGACGCCTTTCTCTGATCAGGTCAGCCCGTCTGCGGGATACCCTTAATGGAGTACGCTGATAAATAACTTTCCCGTTCAGCGATTCCACAGCATCCTTGAGCCTTGCATCGTCTATCTTGCCGTCAGCCTCTATAAGCAATCTGTATGTCTTGTCATGTTTTGCAAGCTTCAGTGCAGCAACTTCTCTCTTGTCAACCACTTTCAGATTGTGGATTGATACGATACCCCCATGGTTGACAGTTTCCCTCAGTTCTCTGAGATCGGGAGATCTTCTCTTGGGTGAAGCGATCTCAATGATGAATTCTCGTCCGTTTCCAAGCATTCTGACATCCACGTCCTCCCTTCCTGCTCCGTGAAGGAAATATTCTGTACCTTCCAGCATCTCTGTTGCAGGTTTTCCAACTAAAGATTCGACGGTATCGCCGGAACCGTGTATCCACCTCGTCTGCGGGATCCCCCTGACAAGTTTCTTGTAAGTGCCGTATATGAAAACGCTTTCCACTCTCATCCTTACAACATCGTACCTTGTGTCAACAGTAAACTCGACTTCAGGGCTGTTCTGGCTGAAGTCCACATTGAGTGAATCGCTCATCAGTTTCCCCAGTTCCCTGTTGAACTCTTTTTTCAGCGATTCTCCTTCCTGCCCGAAATTCTCTTGAACTGACTTTTCATTTTCAAGAATTCCCGGGGAGAAAATTGATCCTATTCTGAAAGTTCTGAATTCATATCCGGATACGTGTTCCAGGCATATTTCTAGATATCTTGAAAGGTTTTCAAACAGCTCTGAGCAGATGCTGCAATCGTCAGTCTTGGTCAGGTCCTGTCCGCTTATGGCCGAAAAAGCCTGCCTTACTATCTTGCCCCTCTGTGAATTAGTGAGGCCAGTGGAAACAGAAGAAAAAATCCTGCCCAGACAGGCATCGCAGTAATGTGTGACTTCACCTATCCGGGACTTTTCCATAGCAGCTGCTTCTATCTGGATTCAATATCCTTTTCGATGTTCGGCCTTTCCTTTACGAATACTCTGGACCCGCACTCGCACTCAACTTCGGCGGTCCCGATTGATTTCTCCAGCGGCCTTCCGCAGCGGATGCACTTATACATTCTGCCTGATCTCCTCAACAATTGCGTGTGAATATTCAGGGGTGTAGCTTCCTCCGGCGAATTTAAGGTGGCAGTGTCTGCATTCCCATATGCCCGATGCTACCCTTTTCACTTTCCTCTGTTTGCAGGAAGGGCAGACGTAGAATGCTATCTTCTGCTTGTATACCTCATTCCAGGCCTTCCTAAGTTTCACTCCGTAACGCGGACCGAATCTTCCGGATGCACCAACTTTCACTGTTCTCTTTGACATACTTCACACCTTCAGGAATTTCTCCCTTATCTCTTTTCCCAATTTTACTGAGGTTTCGATGGAATTGCTTACCTCTTCCCAGGTAAATTCCCCGATCTCACCCTTCTGCATTGCCCTTACGTGGCCATCTTCTGTTGTTGTTACGGTGAGCCTCGCGGACGATATCTGTTCTTCCTCAAGATCGGGATCTGAAATAACATGATCGCCTATCTTGCCGAAAGTGACAGAGACCGGAACATTGTTTACAGGTAGCTTGTAATCCTTCAGACCTTCTGATTCACCGGGAACAACAGCAGTCAGAAGTGCCGATACTGCTCCCAGGGTGCATGCATCAATAAGGTTTCCGTCAAAGTCAAGGACATCTATGTCAATGAACACAATCCAGACTTTCTTTCCAGGCTCCACCACGAGTTTCTCCAGGTCGATTGTCTTTCCTTCCCTGATGCCCCTGTCCACAACTCTTGCAATTTCAATTGCGCCTTCGCTGGGCGGACCTGACTCGAATGTTGGAAAAGACATGGGCAGAAGTTCCACGTTTGTGGTGAGCACTCCCTGGTTTGGAGTATCCGAAAACGGCTCTCCTAGCTCTATCTTCACACCTGCAAGTATTCTCGTTTTTCCGAGCTGTACCATCGCAGAGCCGGCTGCCCTGGTAACAAAATTGGTCTGTATGTTGATGTCTCTGAACTGGGCCATCGCCCTTCCGTCAGGCCTCTTTCCTTCGCTTAATTTTCTCAGTATGGCATTTCTCTTGATTTCAGCCAATATTCCAAGTTCATCTCTCGGCATCTTACTCACCCCACTCGGAAGATTCAACAGCGTATCTTGATTCCAGAGCATTCCTCTGAATCTGGTATATCCTGTCAGTGGCCTCAAAAATCATTGAAGAAGCCTTCTGAAGTTCTTCTGTTGACATATCTCCATCCATCTGCATAAGCACAACCTTCTTTGACCTGGCCAGAACTGCAAGCGGCAGGTCTGCCTGTCCGAAGTTGTCCTCCTCTTTCGAAAGGTCAAGCACTATTTTGCCATCCACTTTTCCCGCAGTGCATCCTACCACAAGATCTTTCATCGGTATTCCGGCAGAAGCGACGGCGACGGATGCAGCAGTCAGTCCTGCTATTCTTGTACCTGCATCCGCCTGGAGAACTTCAATGAATACATCTATTTCAGCTCTTGGAAAAAGCTCTGTTATTATTGCAGATTCCAGGGCCTCTGATACCACTTTGGAAATTTCCATGGACCTTCTGTCAGGTCCCGGCCTCTTCCTTTCATCCACCGAGAATGCAGCCATATTGTATCGTGCTTTGACAAAAGCTTTGTTTATGTTCTGGGCGTGCTTAGGATATGCTTCTCTCGGCCCATACACTCCTACCATTATTCTGTTTCCGCCCCACTCAATGTATGCTGATCCGTCAGCTTTGTTGAGAAGGTTAGTCTCTATCTTGATTGGTCTCAACTCGTCTAGTCCTCGGCCGTCGAGTCTGAGCCCATTTTCCGCTATTAGTTTGATATCACTCGCTGTTCCCAATTATATCACCCTTTCTGTCTTCAAGGTATTTTCTTATCCTGTCCGTCAGACCCTTTATGTGGGCCTGTTCCTGTATTATATTCAGGGCATCCATTGCCACTGCTACGTTTTCAGGGATACCATCAAGCCATATAAGTCCATTCTGGCCGATTATTATCTTCGTGTGTGTGGCATCCTTTATCAGCTTCACCATGTTTCCGCCCTTTCCGATTATACGTGGTACCTTCATGGAGGATACCCTGAACACGCTCCCCCCCTCAAGCTTCCTAAGACCTACGTCCTTGAGAGTAATCCAGCTCTCCTTGATTTCATTCATTGTCATGACTTTTGCATACACGTAGTCTCCAATGCTTATGTAACGCTTCAAGTCACCGGAATTTACTCTCCACGGAGTGTCATTCATGTGAAGCAGTGTTGTATATGGTGAGTTTATGCTCACAATCCACATTGATGGCCCAATCTCTATGACTTTGCCTATTACCTTGTCTCCCCTTCTTGGAACATATGGGCCCGTGAAAGGGACCACATCAACAAAATTCTCACTTTCCTGAAGTACTCCAAAGTAACTGGAAAAGTAATTTTCGCCAACTTTCCTGAATCCGTTTCTCGGCTTCAGCTTCGTATCCTGAAGTTGGTCACCAGGTAAAACTATTTGCCTAGCTTTGCTCATTTTTTCACCAGTCTTGAGAGGAAAGAGTAGCATATAATTTATCCTTTTACATTGAACAGGCATGCCCCTTTATATGATCAAACACGCAAGAGAAACCCTTAAACAACGGTTAATTGTTGAATCAAAGCACTCTATTCAATCTGCATTAACAGGAAAACAGCCATCCGGCAATGCATAGTTCACTATTCCTATCTCTTATGAATAACCATAAATAATTACCAGATAGGCTTTTCATCAGTGTTATTGAATAAGATAGATATTAAATTATTAGCGAAAACGTTTAAATATTGAAATTTACATCAGTCAATACTCTTTTAGGAGGAAGAAAATGGAAGAAGATACTAGCAAACAAGAAACGACCGGGGGACCGGCTGGTGAACCGTTTGTTCCGCCACGCAGGGGCGGAAGCAATGCGAAATGGTTTGCCATAATCGGTGCCTTGATCATTATAATAGCAGCACTAGCAGTTCTGGAATTCACAAGAGCGCCAGCATCGACATCAAAGCTGCCAACACCTGCGAGCCCGCCAAGTTCTATATTTGCAGGCGATGCTTATGGATTCCTGATGCAGACAAACGGACAATTTGTTAATGCCACAGTCTGGTGGGGTGATGGAACGACCACTACTTATGCCTACAACCAAACACAGAGCACTGTTTTCGTAGCCACACATAAGTACAACACTCCAGGCGCAGTCTATGTGTATTATCAGATTAACTATGCCTCAAGTACAGAATACGGGAATGCAACACTACTGCCTCTGGCCGTGGGTTTCCCACTGAACCCTGACCCGAACGGAGCACTCGGGTATGCAGCGGTTGTCAAGGCAACAGCACAGCCACAGGCGGCAAATGAAACACTCTATGCACCTGGCACTGGTGTCGATATGCAGATATCATACCTCGGCGAGCCATCAAACCTGGCTAACATGGTCGTTCAGCAGAGTGTTAACATAACAACAAACGGCAAAGTCACCTACACTAAGTATTTCAACTACACCTGGGACTCAGGCTCTGCTCAGTATTACTGGAAAACACCAGGAACTAATGAATATGTGAATCTGAGCAGTCTCAGCAAGGGATACAACGTCGTGAACGTGACAACATCCGTTGCACAGGATATTAACAAGACAAATGGAACATACAACCTGTCAATGGGACTTATACACTCATACTACACGATGGTACTGCCGTCATTCCCCAATGGAAATGTAAGGGCAACATCAGTGACAATCTCAAAGAACACGTTCACAAACGCAGAACTTGCACCTGGAGGTTACAGGATCATGGATCCGCAGATTTCATATGATACTGTAACCAACGAGTTAATGCTGAATACATTGCAGCAACTGGTAGGATACGTTGGAAACAGTACATCCAGTTTCTATCCGATGCTGGCTGCACAGCTGCCTTCGATCTCAAACGGTGAGATAAACAACAACTACGCGAACTTCACACTGCACAATGCAAATGGAGTTGCATACACTGAGTCACTTGTTCCATACCAGAACTACACATTCCAGGTAAGGAGCAATGCAACCTGGCAGGATGGAACTCCCGTCACAGCATGGGATGTTTACTATGGCCTCGTCAGGGACCTGATATTTGCAGGATATCCAAACAATCCTGGATGGATACAGGCACAGTACATGCTACCTGGTAACTACTACGGTGTTTCAAACAACTACTATAACATAACGAACAACCTAACCTTCGACAACTCTACGAACACTGTGACCATACACTTCCAGCAGGCTATGAGCCCGACTCTCGTTTTCATGCTGCTTTCGGCTTCTGGATCATTCATAGGTGACCCGTCGTTCTTCATGCAGCACGGAGAAAATCTCGTATTCAGCAATGCTGGATTCAAGAACTACTCGTATTATGAGCTTCCGTCGCACGTCCCACAGTACATCAGAAACCATGTGTTTGCTGATGGGCCGTATATGGAAAACTACGTCAACCCGGGAACGCAGGTTGTGCTTTCCAAGAACCCCAAGTTTGCTCCAGTTGCACATTACCCTGCTCCGAGCATTCAGAACGTGATCATAAAGTACGTGGACTCATTCTCACAGAGCTACCTGCTTCTCAAATCTGGACAGGCTCAGTCTGGAGGAATACCGACAAACTCGTATAGCCTTATACAGCACCTCAAGGACCTTAATCTGGTATATACGCAGCAGTTTGCCACTCCAAGTATATTCTGGTATAACTTCAACTTCAATGTCTCAAGTAGCGTGACTTCCATTGATGCAGACGCGAACATGCCTCTTTCTATGTTCTCAAGCTGGAACGCAAGAAACGCATTCGCATATGCATACAACTACACGTTCTACATGGACTACCAGGTTGGAAATGCACTCTATGGAATAAACTTCGGAACACAGATTGCTGGAATGATCCCGCCGGGATTCCTGTATTTCCAGAACATGTCAGTGCTTAACCAGACAACGCTTGGAGTACCATACTTCAGCATGGCCAAGGCAAGCCAGTTCTGGGACACATTTATGTCTAAGGATGGAGGAATACTGGGCCTTTCATGGAACAATGTCTCAGTTGGACAGCCTGTAGTCATCTATAACGGAAAGCAGCTCACAATACCAATTGCGATCTACGCAGCTGATCCTGTCGATCTGCTTGGTGCCAGCTCATGGGCCACAAGTATGGCGAAGCTTGGAATAAAAGTCGATGTTGTTGCTGTGCAGTTCAACCAGCTGCTCGCATTCTTCGATAGACCAAATCCGGCAGCCATATGGATACTTGGATGGGCACCTGACTATCCGTACCCGACAGACTACCTGCAGCCAATGGCACTTCCGGGAGCTGGAACATACCCGTATGCCAACAGCTTTGACCCCGTTTGGGCAAACAACACGTCGAATCCGCTGAAGAACACGACGCTTGCTGCCAAACTGAACCAGATGACCAATGACTACAACACTGGTTTCTTCAACCCAAGCAAGTCACAGCAGGCATTCCAGAGTATGAACAGAGAACTGATCAACCTTACAGCGTATGTTTATCTGTTTGCACAGAACGTGATTCAGATTTTGAGCACTCAGCTCAATCCGGCACCCAACTCTGTGTGGCAGACCAACATCATGATTGGAGGAGGTCAGGACTACCTGTATCAGTACTTCCAGTATAAGTAGGTCTGAAAATTTCCAAAATTTTTTATTTTTTTTATTTATTTTTCTTTTATTTCTTTTATTTCTTTTATTTCTTTTTATGTCTGAGGCTACTCTATCCTGTACCTGCAACGTGCTTGCCAGAATATTTTAACAGTGGCTCCTGCATTAATAAGTGTAGGCGAAACAGAGGAATACTTCACAAATATTGAAATTTCTTTTGAAATCAAATAAATTGGGAGATAAAATACGCCTACTCCCATTCAATGGTTCCCGGTGGTTTGTTTGTGATGTCGTAAACCACACGGTTAACGCTCTTTACCTTGTTTGTAATTTCTGTGGACAGCTCTTCCAGGAAATCCCATGGCATTTTTCTGAATGTTCCGCTCATTGCGTCGAGAGAGTCAAATACTCTCACAGCTATTGTATTACCGAACGTCCTCTTGTCCCCGTGTATGCCTGTGCTCTTTACAGGCAACAGTATGGCAAAATACTGCCATGGAAGGTCCTTCTTTTCAGAATATAACTGTTCCACCATGTTCTCCACTATTTCGGTCACTTCTTTCAGGGTAGTGACACTTTCGCGGTCAATTTCACCAAGCACGCGAACAGCCAGGCCAGGTCCCGGAAAAGGCTGCCTGAATGAATCTATCCCCAGTTTTTCTGAAATAGCTCTAATCTCATCCTTATAAAGATCCTTGAGAGGTTCAAGGAGCCTCAGTTTCATTTCAGAAGGAAGGCCTCCCACATTATGGTGGCTCTTTATTGTATCCCTGACTCCACCACCACTTTCTATCCAATCAGGCGCTATTGTCCCTTGAAGTAGCATTTCAGCCCCAAATTCAGAAGCCTGCTCTTCAAAAATCCTAATGAAAAGCTCTCCAATAATCTTCCTCTTCCGTTCCGGATCTGAAGTGCCTTTCAGTGCAGCGAAAAACCGGTCTGAAGCATCCACAATCCTGTAATTCAGAGAGTTTGTCCTGAATATTTCCTCAACCTTCTCTTTTTCCCCCTTTCTAATGAGTCCTGTATCCACAAAGACCGACAATACCCTGTTGCCGGCCACTCTGGATGCAATTATTGAAAGGAGAGTGCTGTCAAGGCCGCCTGAGCAGGCTATAATTCCTTTGCCGTTCAGCCCGTCCCTGATGTTCTGCTCAATTTCTGCTATAAGCTTGTCAGTTTCCATTAAGTTCAAAGGGGTATTAAATAAGTTAAAATTAAGTTATCAGGTTTTCATTATCGCGCCAAGGAAAATCAGAAGCCCGATGGCCACTCCAATTACCGATGCCGCTATGAAAAAGAATGTCGGTATTATCAACTGGTTGAATATGCCCTCGTTCAAGTGCAGATAGTTCCTGCCGGTAAACGCAGTCAGAAGCCCGACCACAAGTCCGATAACAAGAAGAACAACGCCAACAACTCTGCTTTTTCCGCTTCCAAAATAAGCGGTCATAATACCTAGAATAACCAGTGATATGGCCATGAGTGCCAATATAACTGCTACGAATTGATACCAGTCCCAAGATCCTACATATCCTACCATTTTGTTTCCCTCACAGCTTAATTCCAGTTAAGGTTTTCGTGTCGATTACACCATCTATCGTCCTCAGTTTCTCTATGACGATTTTACCGAGTTCGCTGAAGTCTTTCACGTCAATCTTGACTATGAGGTCATATTCACCGAAAAGCGGATGAATCTCGACGACATATTTTATCTTCGAGATTTTCTCATAGACTTCCATCTCTTTTCCAGGAACAGTACTTATCAGGACGAAAGCTATAGACAGATGTAATCCCCCCACGTTAATTTTCGATCGGCTTATAAATTTTTGGCAGTAAATTGTGTGCTTTCCCCAACCTCAACGTTGCACATTCCATCCTGTTTGCTGCAATATGTACCGTTGTCATATCTTATCCTGAAGGTTCTCAAGGCTGTCTATCTCAATCGCCTTCTGCTGTCCGGTCTTCATGTTCTTCACAGTCACTGAGGCAGATTCCAGCTCAATTTCACCAATGATCCCTGCATATCTGAAGCCCCATTTGGACGCTGACCTCAATTGTGAGGACAGTGATTTTCCAGAGAGTGAAATGGATGTCCTGTACCCGAGCTGTCTGAAGCGGTTCGCCACAGAAAGTGAATAATCGTAGAGGGCTGAATCAGCGTAGCATATGCTGATGCTCTTTTCACTGGCCTCGCTCACCAGATCGCCGTTCTGCTTCAGTAGGAGTTCCAGTATCACATCTCCCATTCCAAATCCGATCGCAGGGATGTCCATCTGGGACATCAGCGACGCAAGCCTGTCATAGCGGCCGCCTCCAAGTATAGACCTGAATGTTCCACTAAGGTCATAGGCTTCAAACACGACACCTGTGTAATACGTAAGCCCTCGTACGATTGACAGATCTATAACAACGCTGCTCCTCGTGTATTTCTTTACAAGCTTTCCCGTTTCCACCAGCCTGTTTAGAATATCCGGATCCTTTCCATAATCAGTGAATGAGTTGAATGGAAAATTATCCGGATCATACTCATTTTCGATAAGGGAAAGAAGTTTTCTTGCCCCCTCTTCGCTCATTCCGATCTTCCGGAGTTCCCTTTCAGTCTGTTCCGTGCCGGATTTCTTCAACTTATCTATTACAGAATATCCCCTTTCCAGATCTGTCAATCCGGCACTGGTGAGAATAGATTCCATAAGCTCCCTTGAATTGATCTTCATGGAGTATTTGCCGTCAAGTCCCACTTCATCAAGGATCGTGCATGCCAGACCAATGACCTCGGCATCTGCTTCCTTTGAGTTGAGTCCGAAAATGTCTGCATTGTACTGATAGAACTCTCTCTGCCGCCCCGACTGTGGTTCTTCGTATCTCCAGTAGCGCTGGAAACTGTACCATTTAGAAGGCATCTGCAGATCCTTTCTTGAGGTGATCATCCTGACAATAGACGGGGTTGCCTCTGGAGTAAGTGCCACCTCCCGTCCTCCCTTATCTGTAAAAGAGAATGTCTGCCCGACCAGTTCCTCCCCGGACTTAAGTCTGTAAAGTTCCAGAAACTCTATGCTTGGAAATTCTATTTTCGAAAAATCAAACCGTTCTGAAATCCTTTCAGATACCGTGAATATCTTTTTCCTGGGCTCGGCCTCTTCAGGAAAAATGTCTCTGAAACCTCTGAGTCTGTCCATCGTATACCAATGGGACATGGTCTAAAATATCTTAATGCTCTCTGATGAACCGGGTTTAATTTTTACGGTCTGTAATCCTGGAATGTGTGGACTTTAAGTGACCACACTTGTTCTGGCTGAAGCAGAGTTATAAAGCTCGGCCAGCTACATTATCATCACTATTTAATGATCATGCTTTTAACATATAAGGTTATAAACTAAATAGTAGGATAAACATCTTAAAAATTGGTGAAGATTAATGGAAGAAGACAAGTATGTAAAAGCCCTCAAGAAGTACAAGTATAAGATAACCCCTCAGAGACTTGCGGTTATTGACTATATAAAACACAATCCCGGGCACTTCACTGCTGAAGAAGTGTACAGGAACATAAAGAGGACCGAGCCAACCATAACTCTTGCAACTGTGTACAACATCTTCAAGGCAATGAAAGCTTCCGAAATAATCCAGTCATTCGAGGCAAACGGAGCTACGATCTACGAGACAAACAGAGAAAGACACGCCAATTTCATCTGTTCCTCCTGCGGAAGAATTGAAGACATTGAAGTGCCGTCACTCAACTTCGTTGACAGGTTGTCAGAGAGGGGAATGACCGTAGATTCAGTAGAGATGGTAATAAGAGGATACTGTGAATCCTGCCAGACGCATCTTGCGGAAACAGGCGGGGCTACAGCTTACGTAGAAAGTCGAATGTCCTGAGGGCAAAACGGGTCTCCACTGGATCGTGAACTCTCAGAATATCCACACCTTTTTCAAACAGATAGTTTGAAGCGGACAGAGTTGCAGGCAACCTGTCTGCTGCATCATTTTCCATGATTTTTCCAAGAAAGCTCTTTCTTGAATGGCCCACCAGGAGCCTGAATCCGCCCCTGAACGATCTTATGTTTCGGAAGATCTCCAGGTTTTCGCTTAGCCCCTTTGAGAAGCCTATGCCCGGGTCAATTATTATTGAATTGAAATTTATACCATTTTCAATAAGTTTTCTTGCCCTGTTGAATAGGAAATAAGAAACCTCAGAAAGAACATCGCTGTAGCTTGTATCTTCCATCATGTTGCGGGGAACCCCCCTCATATGCATTATTATGCATTTCAAACCTTCCCGTGAAGCAATTTTGATCATCCTGTCATCCCTGAATCCGCTCACGTCATTAACGTATGAAATCTCGTACCTGAGCATTGATTCAACCGTTTCATGATGCATAGTGTCTATCGAAACAGGAAAGTCACCAATGCTTCTCACGAATTTCAGGGCGCTTTTCACACGTTCTATCTCCTCTGAAATTGGTACAGGCAACGCACCGGGTCTCGTGCTCTCTCCCCCTATGTCTACGATGTCGGATCCGCTAATCACAGGCTCAGCCGTGCTAAGATCCTTGCCAAGCAACCTGGATCCGCTGTAGAACGAATCGCCTGTCATGTTCATTATCCCCATTATTTCAGGAAATTTGAATGAAATGTCATTCATCACGGCTGAGGACGTCTCCTTCCAGTAGGGCCCCAGAACACTGTCAATCCTTGAAAGGGACTCGAGTGATCTTCTGTCAACAGATCCAGCGTAATGATGGATTTTCCTGCCAATAATTTCAACTTCCGATAGCCGGTGTTCGCTGATATCCAGAGTGGTGTCCGAGAAAACTTCCACTGGAAATCCTTCACCGGCCGTTGTCCCAGCAATTCCAGCCCTTCCGTGCAGCACATAGGTGAACATCTGGGATAGAATAGTGGCGATGTCAATAATAACATTGTTTCCGGTGTGCACTTTATAATTCTGCTTAAACAGTAACTATCCATAAATTGGCAAATTTCTAGTTTGTAGGAATGATTTGTTCCATAAGCTTATTAATGCTTTTATACTCTAGTGAGAGCCAGTAAAATAGAATCCAATGGTCACTATGAATAATAACAGAAAACAAGTAAAACTGGAGGATCCGGAAAGGAACTTCACAAACATAAACGAACTGTCTTCAGCTATCAGCAAAGGGCTCAGCCTCCAGAACAGGAGGATGAGCGATGAGGAATCCATGGAAGCTGCAGAACACCTCATCAATTTTTTCGGTTACAATGACAGAGTAATCGACAACATGCTCGAGCCGGAAGATCGGGATGCTTTTTACACCATGGAGGACATAGGCGTTCTTCAGACAGAGAGAGAGGAAACCACTCTTTATGACGGCAGAGAATGGAGAATACACTACTGGATCCTGAACGTGGGAAGAGTTGTGGAACTGTCCAGGATGAAGGTTGACCAGAAAATAGCTGAAACCAGCGATGAGTTTGAAGTCTATGATCAGATACCCGAAGAGTTCTGGAAGCCCACTTAGTGAATTGAATGCACATTGCAATTCTTGACAGGGAAAAATGTCATCCGAAAAAATGCAATCATGAGTGCAGGTATTATTGCCCTCCAGTAAGAAGCGGAGTTCCCGTAATTGAGTTTCCGGAAGAGGATTCGCAACCGGTCATAAGTGAAGAACTCTGCATTGGATGTGGTATTTGTCCCAAAAGGTGTCCATTCGAAGCAATAATGATCATAAACGTTCCGGACGAGCTGAACAAGGATATAGTCCACCAGTATGACCTGAACTCATTCCGTCTTTATTCTCTCCCAATTCTTAAGGAAGGAAAAATAACTGCACTCCTTGGCCAGAACGGAACCGGAAAAACAACGACGCTCAACATTCTTTCAGGATTGGCTGTCCCAAACTTTGGAGATTATGAAAAGAAAGACGACAGAGACACAGTCCTGGAATATTTCTCAGGAACTCAGATGGGAAACTACTTCAAAGACCTCTACAGCGGCAAGAAGAAGGTTGTATTGAAGAGCCAGTACGTCGATACAATTCCAAAAGTAATTTCTGGGACTATAAGGTCGGTTCTTGAAAAAACTGGCGATTCTCTGAGGCAGAAGGAAGTTGTGGAATCGCTTGCCATGGAAAACTCGCTTGACAAGGAAGTTGGAAAATGTTCAGGCGGAGAACTCCAGAAACTGGCAATAGCATATGCCCTGCTGAAGGACGGCGACATCTATCTTTTTGATGAAATGTCCTCCTATCTTGATATAGGGGAAAGGCTCCGGGTTGCAGGGACAATCTCAGAACTTGCCTCAAGGAAGACTGTGATGATTGTCGAACACGATCTTGCGATACTGGACTCAATGGCAAATGACGTCCATATTGTTTATGGAGTCCCCGGAGCGTACGGTGTGGTATCAGAAGTGAGGTCAACAAACAGGGCAGTCAACTCATTTCTTTCAGGTTATCTGAGGGAGGAAAACGTGAGGATCAGGAATTACGAAATCGCATTCCTGAACCGGTCAGTAAAGAGGCCGGAATCTCCAACAGTACTGGTTGAATGGCCTGCATCCGAAGTGGAGCTTGGGGAATTCAGCCTCAAAATAAATCCAGGATCTATCAAGACTGGACAGATAATTGGTGCACTTGGAAGAAACGCGCTCGGGAAGACAACGTTCATGAAGTACCTCGCGGGAGAGATCTCCGCGAAAGAAGGTAAACTGGCGGAACCGGTCAGGATATCATACAAGCCGCAATACATTTATTCAGACTATTCAGGAACGTGCGGCGATCTCATTTACTCAACACTGAAAGAACAGGCTGATGACACCTTTGTCAAGGCCGAAGTGTTCAGCCCACTTGACATAAATGAGCTGATGGACAAGACTGTCAGTGAACTGTCCGGCGGAGAACTCCAGAGATTTTCCATCGCACTGGTACTGGCAAGAGATGCAGATCTGTATCTGCTTGATGAGCCCTCTGCACATCTTGACAGCGCTTACAGGATGAACTCATCCAAGGTGGTGCGCAGGGTAATAGAAAACAGGAAAAAATCGGCCATTGTGATTGACCATGACATTTACTTTGTTGACCTGATTTCCGACAGGCTCTTGGTGTTTAACGGAAAACCGGGCATCTCCGGAGAAACGTTCGGACCTACCGGCATGAAAGAGGGAATGAACAGTTTTCTCCAGAACATTGGAATAACCTTCAGAAGGGACAAGAATACACAGAGGCCGAGAATAAACAAGAAAAACAGTGCCCTGGACAGGGAACAGCGTGAATCGGGAAGTTATTATTACGACGAATCCTCTTAGGTCGGGTACCGGATTTGGAGCTAAAATACAGGGAAGGCCAGGCAAGAATATGCGAGTTCACAACACCGCACGGAACTATTGAAACTCCTACCGTTCTGCCCGTAATAAATCCAAACCTCAACGCGATGGATTTTGCCGATATGAGGAAGCTTGGAGTTCAGGCTGTAATCACAAACAGCTACATAATAAGGAGGAACGAGAGGCTTAGGGAGGAAGCCCTCAGCAAAGGGCTGCACAGTCTTCTCGGTTTTGATGGCCCAATAATGACAGATTCCGGAACTTTTCAGAGCTATGTTTATGGAGACTTTGAATTTGACAATCTGAGCCAGGTTGATTTTCAGAGGAAAATAGGCAGTGACATTGGTACAATTGTTGACATATTCTCAACACCGGATGACTCCCATGAGAAAGCAGAAACGGCCGTAAACGTGACCTATGAGAGATATCTCGAAGCAAAATCTGACGGCATGATACTCTCAGCGCCAGTTCAGGGCTCAGTATATCCGGACCTCAGGAGAAAAGCAGGGAGGCTGATGGCCTCAGCTGATCCTGGATACTATGCAATAGGCGGAGTTGTTCCCCTCCTCGAGTCATACAGGTATGACACTCTTGTGGACATCATAGGCAATGTGAAGAAAGTCATAGACCCATCAAGGCCTTTGCACCTGTTCGGTGCCGGCCATCCGATGTTCCTTCCTATGGCTGTTCTCATGGGGATTGACTTTTTCGACTCCGCATCATATGTCAAGTATGCGAGGGACAACCGTTTGCTCTTCAGCGACGGGACAAGGGACCTTTCCAGAATAACTTATTTTCCTGACTGGAGCCCTCTCTACGGAGAGTACACAGCAAGGGAGCTGGAATCAATGGATAGTTCCCGGCGTACAGCTTTGCTGTCTGAACACAACATGGCTGCAATCTTTTATGAAATCAGGGAGATTAAAGAGCGGATCAGGGAACAGACCCTCTGGAATTATGTGGAAATGAAATCGCGCGCCCACCCTTCACTTTTCAGGGCATTCAGAAGGTACATCAGAAACTATTCACATCCAAATGAACACGAGCTGTCCGGAAAATCTCCCTTCTACTATTTTGACCGTTCTTCCCTTCTTCATCCCGCAATCAGGAACTTGGTTGACTTTACAAAATTGTATCTGAAAAGCAGAAGAAAACCAACTGTGGTGCTGGATCAGAAGTTTGCCAGCTCAGTCGACAGGGACCACTCTTCCATCAGAAACATCTATGAAAATTACGACGTGAATGTCCTGCTGTCCTGGAACGGCATAGTTCTTCCCGTTGAGCTCATGAACACATATCCTGTGCAGCAGTTCATTTCATCAGGATTCTATGGCAGTAACATTAGAGAACAGTCAGCAATGATAGAGAAGCATACAGGAAATCATGCAATACAGTTTCTTGAAACAGGCGAATCGTTTTCCATCAGTGCACCTGGGAGCCACAGGAACCTTGAAAGGGAAATGCTGCGTGTTATCTCTGAATACCAGTTCGGACTCCGGGACGGGTCCCTTTTCATCACGGATGAAATGAAGATACGGGTATCGCGAAAAACAGGAAGAATAAGAACCGTTCAGAAGGGAGACGGGATTTTTGCAACACTGAGGCCGTCAGACGGACTGCTGACCCTCAACTATGCGGGCGGAAAACTTCTAAGGGACATTCTACCACATGGAAGGTTAAGTGTTGAAGTCTCAGAAGACAGCGTTCCTTTCAATGCCGACGGCCTCAACGTATTCGCAAAATTCGTCCTCGAAGCGGACAAGGCCATAAGGCCAGGAAACGAAACGCTGATAATGAACGGAGGAGAACTTGTTGCTGTTGGAAGGTCAGTGCTATCCGGGAATGAAATGACCAAATTCAGCAGGGGAATTGCCGTGAACGTCAGACAGGGAAGGAACAGGGCGGACTAGGCAACCATTTCCCTTGCCTTCCTTTCACTTGCGTATTTCTGGTATGTTATGGCAAACATTGCAAAAACCATAAGCGCTCCGCCGAGAATCGTGAAATAACTCAGGTACTCGCCTGTCAGAATAACAGAGAATACTGCTGCAAATACGGGTTCCCCCACAAAAATTATCCCTGCCGCAGTGGGTTCCACGAATATTAGTGCACGGTTGCTGACATATATTGCAAGGACACCAGCGAAGAGCGCTGTGAAAACAATAGTGAAAATAACATAAGCATTTATCTGAAACCTGTACGGATCGAAGGTTGGTATTGTGGCTGCGGAGAGAACTGCCACGAAAAGAAGCTGGTAGAAAGTGAAATGAGTTGAGTCTATCTCTGCGGAATGCTTCGAAACATAAGCGATCTGGTATGTGTATGCGACTGCAGAGACCAGGGTGAGCATGTCGCCAATCTGCACCGATGTGTTCTGGACTTCTCCTGCAGACATTATGATCAGGCCCGCAAATGCTATCATGGAGGCAATAATGTCAATCCTTCCGGCCCTCTTCTTAAGGTATGTGTAGGATACCAGGGGAAGGAGAACAACATAGAGTCCGGTTATTATTCCTGATTTTGCGGGTGTTGTATAGACCAGCCCCACCGTCTGGAAATAATACCCAAAATACAGCAGTAAGCCTGCAACAAATCCGTACCTTACTGTTTTGCCGAAGTTTTCAGGTTTTTTACGCAATATGAACGGAAGCATGAGAAGTGCAGACACGGAAAACCTCAGCGCGAGGAAGTCGACCGGCCCGATGAATTTCAGCGAGGTTGATATTATTGGAAATGTAACTCCCCAGAAAAAGGTCACAAGAAGGAGAAGAAGCAGGTAATATGACTTTCCTCTGTTCATTTTCTCAGCAGCATGTGTTTGATCAATCCCGGATTCCTGATAAGCATTCCAAGAACAACCCTGGATGGAAAGTCAATATCGCCAATTCTGTTGATCACGGATATGTTCTGCGGTTTTGCGAGTATGGAGTAGATTGAATCCAGTGCACTGTCGTTCAGCGAAGCGAAGTAACGCTGTATCATACCGTCAAGAAACAGTTCGCGGCCTATGTCTTTTTTCCAGTACTTCTGGTACCTTGAGAGTGATTTCTGTGAAAAATCCTCATTTTCAGACGCTTCAGTGAACGCCCTTGCGGCATGTCTAGCAGCAACAAGTCCTGTGAATATGCCTCCACCGGTCAGCGGTTTCACTATGCCCGCTGCATCTCCCACAAGCATTGCGCGGTCCCTGTATGTTTTCTTGAGATATGAAATCGGTATGGCGCCCCCGTTGATTCCAACTATCCTGTCCCTTGCGAACTTCCTGTTTATGTTGAAGAAGTGGTTGATCGCCGCCGACCTGTATGATCCAACACCGATTCTTGTGAGATTACCGGACGGTGTAGCCCAGCCAAAGAATCCAACAGATGACTCAGAGCCAAGGTACACATCAACACTGTCCTGATCCTCCATCCTGTATGCAGAATCTACCTGGTACGCCGTCACAAGCCTGGAGGGCCTCGTGGCAAACAGGTCACGCCTGACTCTGCTGTTGAGGCCGTCTGCACCTATTATTGCATTTGCGCTTGCCTCACGCAGGTTTCCATTCTCCCTGTAGGTAAGGCTCACAGAATCATTTCCTGCCTTTGCTTCCACAGCTTTTGCGTTTATCCTGAAGTCTGTACCGGATCCTATTGCCATGCCGGAAGCATCCTTGTCAAAAGTGTCTCTGTCCATGACTATTGTTTTCTCTGATTTCTCCACGTGAATCGGGCTTCCACCAGGAAAATATATGTTAGCGCCGCTCACATCGTTCACGCGGCTCCTGCTTTTCACCATGGAAAAGACCCTCTGTGATACGAGTCCGGTGCATTCCACTGGTTTTCCAACCTCCTTGTGCTCCTCAAGGTTCAGGACACTGAATCCATTCTTTGACAGGAGATGGCTCGCATATGAGCCCGCGGGCCCGGCACCAACTACGATGACATCGTACACATCGGACGATTCATGCTAATCTTAAAAACATTGGGAATCTGAAAGGCCATCTGATGTGCAATGAATATGTCATCAGTGTTGCTTCTGACAGTGTTATACAGTCACAGTGTTTGCTTCCGGAGGCAAAATTCCTGTGCCAAAAGTGTCTGACACTATACAAAAAATAAAATTAACACCTTCATGATAATGATGAGTAATGGATGTTGTCTTCACCTTTTCGATCAGTGATGAACTTCTCAAAAAATGCGCAGAGATTACTGGTGTTAATACAGTGGTTGACAGGGAAGGAAAAGGAGACATACAGATTGTAACGACAAAATACTGGATCACTGACAGAACCAAGATGATTCAGACGATCTACGGGAGCCCAGATAACCTCAACCTGAAGAATATTCCTGCCGACATAACAGTCTGCAAGAATCCGGGAGCTCTTGGAAATTCTGTAACAGAACACGTCTTCGCGCTTCTTCTTCCAGTTGTAAGGAAGATCTCGTACCACAACCAGAGGACACACAAGAGGATATTCAGGAAGGAGCCAGAAGACACGCTCAGGGGTAAGACTCTCGGCATACTGGGGTACGGCGGCGTTGGCTCAAGAGTGGCAGAAACAGCAAAGGCATTCGGAATGAAAATCATCGCTTATACCAGGTCCCAGAAAGATGATCCTAACGTTGACCAGTATGCCATCTCGATTGCAAAGCTGATCTCCCAGTGCGACATTCTGCTCATAACCATGCCACTGACGCAGAAGACCAAAGGACTCATAAACAGCGACGCACTGGCAATGTTCAACGGTAACATCATAATCAACGTATCCAGTGCAGACGTGATAAACAAAGCCGACATTCTCTGGTATCTCAAGCGTTTTCCGGAGAAAGTCTATCTTGCTGATGTATGGTGGAACGAACCGGTCATTTCTGATCCTGTGCCTGATAACTGCACACTGACTCCACACGTGGCCGGCGAAGTGCAGTCAGACTATGAGGAAGCCATTCTTGCGGCCTGCAGGAATGTCCGGAAATACATCGACGGAGAGGTAACAAACAGCGTTGATCCTGAAGAGTACTATTTCTGATCTGCCGGCTTGAAATTTCCACAATAACAGATATTAATGATAAGATGCTATTATTATTCCATGGCAGTCAAGACAGGAGCGAAACTGTCGTCCATAAACGTTGACAGGCAGGATATCATCAGCTTCTGCCTTGATCTTGATGAAGATGTTGAATTCAGCCCCGGCCAGTATGCGCGGGTGACTATAAAGGAACCGAAGTACACTGATGACCGGGGTAATTCCAGGACCTTTACCTTAATTTCACATGGAAGCACAGGAAAGCAAATATGCATTGCAACACGAAAAGGCAAGTCCGCCTTCAAGAGGACCCTGATCGAATCGCCTCCAGGGTCTGAAATGGAATTCACAGGGCCATTCGGGAAGTTCATAGTCATGGGTGAGGAGAATCCTTACGTTTTCATATGCGGTGGAATAGGCATTACACCCGCCCTCTCATTGCTTTGCAGACTCAGGGAAACAGATGAAGACAAGGAAGTCTTCATATTTCATATAGGGAGACCGGCCGGCAATTATCCACTCTCAGGCCTCGTTGAGGAGAAGCTGACTGGCAGGCAGAAATACGTGAGGATTCAGGGCCAGGTCTCTTCAAAGAAATCTGGTGAAACAGGCGTGCCGATTCTTGAGGCAATAATGGATAACATTCCGCACGACTACATGAAAAAGGCAATACTTCACATATCTGGGCCGAACTCACTGGTGAGCAGCATAAAGCCCATGCTTATCGAAAACGGAGTGGCTGAAGAGTCGATAAAGGTCGAAATATTCCCGGGTTATTGAAATTCAGTCAAAATCGTCCAGAGTGGCCCCTGTTCCATGTTTTTCAAATCCATCTGTCAGCTTGGACTGCAGTCTGTCCTCGGATGTAACCGAAACTTCAGTTGCAATGCCTTCAAGTACCCTGTTCAGTGTGTCTTCAACACGCTTTGCATAATACGCCCAGTCCGGTGCATGCTCGAATGGCACACCATCTATGTAAGGTTCAACCTCCTGCGGTGTCTTCTTGCTGTCTGTGACTATCCAGGATACCTTCATACCCGGCACGAAAGTCTCACCCCTTTCCTGGATCTTTTTTGCCACCCTGACATTTGCAAGTGATTCAGCACTTTCATACTCCTTGAAGTCCCTTACGCTCCTGGATATTACAAGATCCTCGACAGGTATGGTCGCATCCCCAGACAGTACTCTTGAGACTATTTCACTTGAATATTTGATCGCGCCATCCGTATCCCTGTTCAGTATGAGGTTGAACACTTCAGTCTGTGCCCGGCTGAGGAGGTTGAAGGTATCAGTCCTCCTGACTTCATAACCTCTTACAAGAACTTCTCCCTTCTGGGATTCCGGATAGACTATCTTTCCGGCATATCTCTTCTTTGCGCCGTGCGAGAAGAAAGGATCGAGAACCTTCTCGAATTCCAGCAGCACGCCTTCCTCTTCTGAGAGTCTCCTGCTGAGCCTGTCGCCGAATTCAATCGTATCTTCAATCTTTTCAAGCCCGGATTCAACAAAAACACTGTCCGTATCCCCGTAGATTACCTTCAGCCCTTCTCCCTCCAGCCTCTCGATCACAGATGTGATTGTTTCGCGGGCGTATGCCGTGATAGACCTTCCTATCTCAAGGTTAGTGAATCTGTAGAAGGAAGAAGCCAGAACCCCGTAGAACGTGTTCATGAGAACTTTCAGTGCTTCCTGGACTCCATTCAGGAAGTTCTTTTCATCAGGGGACGACTCCTTCATCATCTTCTTGATTCCGTCACGTTCTTCCATGAGCTTCGACAGAATGACGGGTATGAGGCCTTTTTTTGCCTCGCTGCCCAGGAACCTGACTCCTGCAGGTGAAACTATCTCGCCCTTGGGGTCGAGGGTCGTGAAACAGATGTTGTACTTAATGATCATAGAAGGATACATGCTCTTGAAGTCAAGGACGATAACGTTCGAGTGCAGGCCCGCACCTATGCTCTTCACGTACCCGCCCTCAATGGCTGAATCCTTGCCTGAGTAAGTTGTGACCGGAACCCCAATATCTTTCCTGTCCGCCTCCCTTATGAGAATTGAATCAACATAATTGGAAGTGCCTCCGTTTGTCACGTCTTCGAGCGGCAGCTTTGTAACAATGGACATGAAGAGGTTTCTGTCTATGACCCTGATCTTCTGGAATATCTTCAGAGTCAGCATGGCATCCTTGATGCAGTATTTTATGACCTCATCCGGCCTGTTTCCCCACTCTTCCTCTATTTTCAGCCTGTTTATGTTGTCCTTTCCTTCATTGAGGAGCTGTTTTGCCACAGCATTGAGAGTCTCGTTTTTTGGGTGCAGAATTCTCTTTACGTTCCACCACACGTCGCTGACAACACGGCCGTGCATCTTCCAGTACTGTCCGCGCACCCTGTTTGGTGTAAGGAAATCCCTGCTGATCCTGAAAGGGATCCTGTTGAACTTCATCCGTTCCTCAATCAGAGGCATGTCATATCCGTCGATGTTGTACCCTATTAGCATATCCGGATCTTCTTCTCCGATGAAGGAGACAAAATCCTGGAGAAGTTTCTTCTCATCTCCCTGAAAACTCCCTGACCTTGTTTCTCCCCCTTCGCTGATTACCCATCCTATGACCAGTATTCTCCTAGTTTCAATGGAATTTTCAACGTCAAAGCTGAGTATCCTGATATCCGGATTGAATGGATCTACTGTCGTTATCTGCTCAATCTTCATGACAATGTCTGTGGAAAAGCGGCCCCTTTCGGCGATGAGCTCCTCGCCGGTCACCTCAACGCAGGGCCCAAGGTCCAGATCGTAGATGAACCTGTGGTGGAAAGGTATATCTGCTGCCAGGACCTGGAACGGGCACTCACCCCTGAAAGCAGGTACCTTCCAGGGTGATTTTATGTAAATTCTCATAACGTTCCTGGATTCTCCCGAAACCCAGAGCGACTTGTCCTCCGCGGAAACAAACTCAGGATCGCTGTAAATGTGGTTCATGTATTTTTCATCAGGTTCGATGACATCGAAATAGGGCCTGAAGCCAAAATAAAGTGCAGTCACAGATTTTCCGTCGGTTGTCTTACCGAAAAGCTCGACTGCAACATCGTCTCTCCTGTACGATGCAGCGATCAACCTGAACGAAACTTTCATCCTCTCTTAATTGTCCACCTAATATATGATAGTTGCTTATTGCATCGATTTTTCTCCGGATACTGTGAGACCAGTGTTTTAACAGCGGCCAGGAAAGCTTCTTCTCATGTCTGTGATGAAATGGTAGCCGTTATCTACAAGGTAGTGAATAGAGTACAGGTTTGGCAGGTGATCACACGGAAGAACGCAGAAAAATTCTTGAAATATTGGACAGGGCTGATGAGTACAGGAAACACACACTGAATCTGCAGGCATCGGAGAATGTTGTCAGCAGTGATGTAAGGCGGGCACTGGCCTCTGATCTTGCATCCCGTTACTCCCACTTGGAACCCTCCGGGCACAACTCCTACGGCGGCACGGGATACGCGGAGGAGATTCTTGAGACGGCGGAAAGCCTCGCCCGGGAAGTATATGGATCTGAATATGCAGAAGTGAGGCCAACAGGGGGGCACATAGCGGTCCTGGCCTCCATTCTTGCCAGCTGTGAGAAGGGAGATTCAATAATGACAATAGGGGCTGCAAACGGAGGCTACCCCGGATACACGCAGCCCTATGTACCAGACATGCTGTCTCTGAAAAACGCGGAGATTCCATACGAAGAGGAAACACAGGAAATAGACTACTCCGGATTCAGTGAAACGGCCAGGAAAGTCAGGCCGGCAGCCATAATCCTGGGGCAGTCCGCCTTTGTCAGGCCGTATGACCTGAAGCGGGTTAGGGAGATAGCAGATGATGCGGGCGGAAGAACATCATTAATCTATGATGGATCACACGTAATGGGCCTCATTGCAGGAAAGACATTCCAGAAGGATGTCCTTGATTATGCAGACATACTCCTTGGTTCAACGCACAAGTCCCTTTTCGGGCCACAGGGCGGAATAATGCTGACAAACGACAGGGGCAGGGCTGTCAGGCTGAGAGAGCAGCTTGTCTGGAAAACAATGGACAATTACCATCCAAACAGGGTTGCGGCTCTAGCCCTTGCACTTGCTGAAATGAAGGAAACGGGAGAGGAATACGCTGGGCGGGTTGTCAGGAATTCCGCTGAGCTTGGGGCAGAACTGGACCGTGAAGGACTTGGAATAAGATTCCGCCCATGGTATTCATACTCCCATCAGATCCTCCTTGACAGGGAGAAGCTGTCAGAAAAGGGATTCAATCCACTATCTTTTTCCACCAGAATGGAGGAGAACGGCATAATTCTGGACAGGGATGGAAGAATAGGCACTTCTGAAATTTCCCACCTTGGCATCACAGACATGAAGGGAGTAGCGCGACTTGTCCTGGATGCTGCTTCCGGAAATAATGTGAGAGGCCGCGTCGAGGACATGGTTCTTAAGGCACGTAAGCTATAGGTTAACTGCATGAAAGCTTCAGACTTGCTTACAGAAAGGGTTCTGACAGTAGATTCAGGCGCCACTCTGTCGGAAGCATTAGGTAAAATGATGGAAAACAACATACACACCATTCCCGTCATGGAGGGCAAAAAATATGCCGGTATGGTGAGTTACAGGGAAATACTCAGGAGAAAGAGCGTAAATCCCCAGTCAAAGATAGCAAATTTTGCCATTCGCACAACCGGTGTTGAAACATCAACTTCACTTGAGAACATAATCAAGGATCTGAAGGACAGCGGGCTGCATGCCATTCCGGTCCTCAGGAAGGACACACTTGTCGGAATCATATCCAGAACTGATATAATACGGAAGATCGCTGATATTATCGACTCGGCATCAATTCTCTGCAGGGATGTCATGTCCACAAACCCTATTTCTGTCCAGCCGGACGACATGATAGAACAGGCGAGAGAGAAATTCAAGTCTCTTGATGTAACGGAGCTCCCGGTGGTCGATTCGCAGGGGAGGCTTTCCGGAATACTGCGGATTTCTGATATTTCACAGGATCTGCTCGGAAAAAAGGAGAAGATTCGGTACGGCCAGTACAAAGGGACAAAAGACCAGCCCAATATAAAAGCCTCTTCGCTCATGTCAAACGCAGTCTCTGTCAAGGAATCCGATTCTCTCTCAGACTGCTCCAACCTGATGATTTCAAACAAGCTTCACCTGGTTCCGGTGATCGACAGGAACAGGAAGCTTGTCGGAGTGATAGAGAACAGTGACATAATAGACATGCTCGCCGGCAGGTACAGCGAAGGCGGACTGCTCATAAGCGTGAGCGGCCTTGAATCAGGGGAAGAGGCACTTTATGATGCAACCTACTTCCTGGGTGAGAAATTCGCCCAGAGGTTTGCAAGGTTCACCGGGCACAAGAATGGCACGTTCAGCATTCATGTGATCAAGTACAGGACTGAGGGTGAAGTCAAATACTCACTGAGGACACGGCTGCATTCAGGAAACATATCGATGTCTCTTGATTCCCACGACTGGAATTATGCCAAGTGCCTTTCAGACATTTTTGACGTTTACGAAAAGAGGCTCAAGAAGTCACTGGGGAAGGATTGAAATGTCGGATCTTGCTGAACAGATCCTTGACTATGCTTCCTCGAAGGCCAGGTATGCGGAAGTCAGGCACATTGAGACAAGCAGCAACGGACTCCACATGCGGGACGGTATTTTTCAGGGCGCGATGACGGGAAAGGATTCAGGATACATGATACGCGTTGTCAACAGTTCTATAGGGATAGGCTTTTCCGATTCGGATGATTTTTCAACTGTCAGAAAGGTTGTCGACACAGCGATCCGGGGATCTGAAAGGGCTGGAAAAAATGCAATAAACACCGAATCGTATGGAAGTGAGATGTGGTCTGTCCCTGTTGTCAAGAAACCTGAAGACGTGTCAGTCGAGGAAAAAATATCCATGCTTCGCGACAGGGACAGGCATATGGAATCACTGGGCTGCAACGTCCGCATTAATTTCATCGCAGACAGCACAACAAACCAGAAGTACCTGAATTCAAACGGCTCAAGAATAGAAGGGTCATTCGCCAGGGTTGCGTACTTTTACATGTTCGGCATTATAGAAGGATCAGACTTCGAGCAGTCTTCCGGTGAGTATGGTTCAACATCCGGTTACGAGTACATTGATGGCATGAATTTTGACAGCATCATAGAAGAAGAATACAGGACATTGAAGAGGGCCATAACTGCTCACACCGTTAATCCAGGAAAAATGGACCTCATAGTGGGGCCAGAAATCTCCGGCATAGTTGCACATGAATCTGCCGGCCATCCGACAGAATACGACAGGATCATAGGCAGGGAAGGGGCGCTTGCGGGAGAGTCATTCTTGACTTTCCACGAACTTCCATTGAAGGTCGGCTCTGAAGCGGTATCAGTTGTAGATGATCCAACAATGCCCGGAAGCTATGGCCATTACAAGTTTGATGATGAGGGAGTCAGGGCTGCAAGGCGCTACCTGTACAAAAAGGGAACGACAGACGAATTCATACACAACAGGGAAAGCGCCGAGATATGCGGGACTTCCCCGAACGGCGGAGGGAGGTCTTCTTCATGGGACATGGAACCTCTTCCGAGAATGAGCACCACCTACATTGAGCCCGGAGATTACAGCTTTGAGGAGCTGATCGAGGACATCAGGGACGGAATATACATCAAATCTTACACAGAATGGAACATAGATGACATAAGGTTCAACGAGAAGTATGTGGGAAAAGAAGCACACCTCATAAAGAACGGAGAGCTGACAGACATCGTGAGAAAGCCGGTCATTGAGACTAATACAATCAATTTCTACAGTTCCATTGATGCTGTCGGAAAGAACCTCAGCTTTTCTGCAGGAAACTGCGGAAAAGGAGATCCGGAGCAGGCAGTTCCTGTATGGATGGGCGGCCCTGACGTGAGGTTGAAGTCCGTATACATAAAGTGATTGAAATGGAAATACAGGACAGAGTTTACAGGGAACTTGAAAAAGAATCAGTAGAAAACATAGTCGTGACCAGGGTCAGGAATGATACCAGGCAGCTGAGGTTCTCTACAAACGTGAAGGATGTTCTGAACGTTTGGAACGAAGACCTTGTGACAGTTTTCGGATCACTCGGCAAAAGAGTTGCCTCAACAACAATAAAAAATTACGGTACGCTGGAAAGCCAGGTATCAAAGTTTGCAGGAATGCTTCGGAACCTGCCTGAAAATGATAGGTTCGGCGGAATCAATCCAGAAAAGCAGGACTATTCCCGGATCAGGAGTATCAGCTGGCATCATCCGGACATAGATGAGCTTGCGGAGAGGGCAGTCAAGGCATCACTGGATACAGGCGCAGCGCGGAATGCCGGATTTGTTTATACAAGAAACTCTACAGTCAGCCTCCGGACTCCATTCAACGATGCTGAATACAGCACAGGAGATGTTGAGCTCGTAATCAGGGCCTTCACGGGTGACAGTACCGGACAGGAGGCACTTCATTTCGGGCCGGACAGCCTGGATCAGATCGCTCCTGAGGATGCAGGATCTACTGCGGCAAGAATGTCGCTTACAGACGCAAACCCTGGAGAGGGACAGCCCGGCAGATACAGAATTCTAATGTCTCCATATCTTATAGGCAACATTCTCAGCTACTGCTCCAGGTACTTCTCACAGTACGAGGTTGACAGCCACCTGTCCCCATTTGAGGGAAAACTCGGTGAAAGCGTGGCCGCAGATGCACTGACCCTCACAGATGACCCGGGAGACTATGCAGGTGCAGGGGCAGTTCCAGTGGATGAAGAGGGAACACTTACCAGGAGCAACGTGATCATTGAGAACGGGATTTTGAAAAAATTCCTCCAGTCCTATTCAACTTCAAGGGAGAGCGGGACCGAACCCACAGGCAATGCAGGAATAATCTCGCCCACAGCATTCCAGCTAAAGGTCAGGACCGGGCGGTCATCATTCGAGGACATGCTGTCCGGACTGGATGACGGCCTTTACATAGGAAACGCGTGGTACACCAGATTTCAGGATTACAGGAACGGCATATTCTCCACAGTTCCGAGAGATGGAGTGTTCAGGGTCCTGGAAGGCAGAATAGTGGAAAGGTGGTCCGGAATACGGATAAGCGACTCATTCACCAGAATACTTTCGAACATTGAGGCCGTTTCAAACAGAGCAAAGCGTGTGAAATGGTGGGAGGAGATCATGCCGTCAATGATGCCTGACGTAATGGTCAGGGATGTTGAGATCTCAAGGTCGTTCTAGAGTTTTTCCTTCAGCCTTCCGTATATCTCAATGTACTCTCTTGCCTTGGAAACGCCGGATGTGGATTCCGGGTCCTTCACGGTCTCAAGAAGCTTCTCAGCCTTCTCCCTGTTCCTGATGCTCATGAAGGGAAAAGCCTGTTCGACAAGCATTGACATATAAATCGAGCCCGCGAAAATGCTCTTTACAGAGTTGTAAATTTCATGGAAGTGCTCAAGAAAATAGTCTCTGCCGCTGTCATTGGCGAATGAACCGTAGAGTATCACCATGTCCTGAGCCTTTATGAGGCCGGAATTTATGGCCGCGACGGCCTTGCTCAGGTTTTCCTGCCCGGAAAGTGATCCCATGGCAGATATTACCTTTGACTTGTCTTCATCTGTCTTAAGAGTGCTGAGAAGTGAGAGAAGCAGTTCAGGGTCGTTCTTAGAAACAGCATAGCCAAGCAGTACTGATTGCCTCATGTCAGGCTCTATGGAGTCGAGCTCTTTGACCTTTGACCCCATTTTTTCAGCATATTTTCCGTCCACTCTAACAAGTGCGTTCGACACCGATGATCTTGTCATAGATATTCCGGGTGCTTCATCTTTCTTTATGTCTCCAAGTGCCTCAAGTTTGTTTCTCAGGTAATCCATTGCAACGCTCTTCAGTTCCTCATTTTCTCCTGCTATGTCACTGAGGGATGCAAGCTGCCTGGTAACAGTCCTGATGATTAAAGGGTCATTGCTGTCCATGAAGTGTTTCAGCCTGTTCATGTAGGTATCAAAGCTGATATCGTCAGAGAGCAGGAAGTCGTAATTGTCATTAACAAGGCCCCATACGTCATAGGAGGTGAGTTTCTCCATGTTTGCAACTATGCCTTCAAAAAGTTCGTTGTCGTAATAACAGCGGTAGAAACCTGATGTGTCCACATTCAGCTTTATGAAAGATCCTGCGCCGGCAGTCCCATCACGCTGTTCAAGAAGCATGGATTCGGGCCCTGACGTCCTGAGTAGCGTGAGAGGTATCTTCCACAGATCACCTTCGTATGAACCGAGTAGCTTGAAAGTCTTCTGCCTGAGTTCTATTCTGTCACCCTTCTTGCTGGCATAGACAACGGGGTGCCCGGGGAGGTTTATCCAGCACTCCATTATTTCGTTTATGTTGAAGTCTGAGTGCTTGTCAAGAGAACTCCAAAGGTCGGAGGATGCTGCATTTGAGAATGAGTGCATTTTGAGATACTCTCTTATGCCGTCCCTGAATGACTGCTGCCCCATGAAAGACTCAATCATCCTCAGGATTGTTCCGCCCTTGTTGTAGCTTATCTCATCGAATATCTGTGATATTGCTTCAGGGCTGTCTACCCTGACATGTATCGGGTGTGTGCTCTTGAGGGAGTCGCCAAGAAGGCCATGCGACATCTCCATATTGAAGTAGAGTGCCCACATGTCAAGCTCCGGGAAAAGGCTGTCAATTGACTTGTATCCCATGAAATTCGCAAAGCTCTCATTGAGCCACAGGTCTTCCCACCACTTCATTGTAACCAGGTCTCCAAACCACTGGTGTGCAATTTCGTGCGCTATGACCATGTATATTGTGGCCCTGGCCTGGGTTCCAGTATCCTTGTTCAAGAAAAGAGCGATCTCACGGAAGGTTATCGCTCCCCAGTTTTCCATTGCTCCCGCAGCGAATTCAGGCACCGCTATAAGATGCATTTTCGGGAGCACAAATTCAATATCATAATACTTCTCATAATAGTCAATGACCTTTGCGGCCACATCCAGAGGCTCTTCTGTTGAATTGAACAGGCCCTTTGGAGCAGTAAGAATGAGTTCCTTCCCCTTAAAATCGCGGGTGAGATGGTCGAATTTCCCCACTCCTATGTAGAGCAGGTATGTTGACATCCGTGGAGTTTTTTCGAACTCAACTATCTTTGTTCCGTTGAAGAATGTCTCTCCTTTTTTTGGCATGTTGGATATGGCCTCTTCTCCGGATTCTATAATCAGTGAAAGGTCGAACTCAGCCTTAAATGAAGGATTGTCAATGCATGGAAACGCCATTCTGGCCCCGGTGGATTCAAACTGGGTGGAAATCATCTTGCCATTAGGCGTCTTTGCAAGATACATGCCGTTGAGGGAGGTTGAATACTTTCCTTCAAAATCTATGAATATATCGGTCGGGCCGTTTATTTCCTCCACAATGGACAACTGGTCCTCTTCATACCTGAAATCTGCGGGCCTGCCGTTTACAAGAACGCTGTTGAATTTCATCGAAACGCCATCAAGGACCAGATGATCGCCTTCACCGGACAGTGAAATAGTCTCTTCTCCATGGAATGAGTCGTCTTTTTTAGAAAGATTCAATTTTAGGGCATATTTTTCTATTCTCATGATGTGAACAAGGGAAATGTTCATTTTATATTATAATATTGATTATGGGGACAACTGATCACATGCAGACGTTTGGAGATGATAACAGGGACGTAAAAACAGTAATTCGCAGAACAGACCAGATTAACCCTTCCAAGGATGACATTGCAGTTGCTGCGGATATAATAAGAAACGGGGGCACTGTTGTTTTCCCCACAGAGACTGTCTACGGTCTTGGTGCCAACGCTTTTGACCAGAATGCATGCAGAAGGATATTTCAAATCAAGAACAGGCCAACCGACAATCCCCTGATAGTCCACGTAGACAACCTGGCTACAGCTTTTAATCTTGTTGACCTGGAGTCCCTTGACTACAGGATTGTGGAGAAGATCTGGCCGGGGCCTATCACACTGGTCGTCAACTCAAGGGCTGTTGTTCCCGACATCGTGACCGGAGGTCTTGAAACACTGGCCATAAGAATGCCGGCAAACCCGCTTGCTCTGGACCTGATAAAGGCGGCAAAGGTACCGATTGCAGCTCCGAGCGCGAATATGGCGACAAGGCCAAGTATTGTGGACTCAAGCCAGGCTGTCAGTGAACTCGACGGCATAGTGGATTTCATCTTTGATTCCGGGAGGACTTTCTTCGGAATTGAATCAACAATAATTGATGCGAGGCCCGAAATTCCAAAGGTTCTCAGGCCGGGCGCATTCACGGCTGAAGACATAATGAACATTTTCGGAAGAGTCTCGGTTGATGCCGGGGCCAGGGCTCTGCAGACTCAGGATGCGACCATAGCCCCCGGCATGAAATACACTCACTATTCGCCGGATATCCCGCTTTACCTGATTGAAGACATCGATGAGTTCATAGAATACTGCAACAGAAGGGAAGAGAAAGACTTCGTTGCAATTGTCTCTGACGGCATCTCCAGGTTCGTGAAATGCGACAAGATAATCATGGGGGACGAGGAACACCCGTACGAGATAGCCAGAGACCTTTTCCCGGTTTTCGGCAAAGCTGAGAATTCAGGTAAGAAATTTGCAGTCATTCATTCTGTCAGGGAAATCGGCATAGGGCTGGCCATCATGAACAGAATCAGAAAAGCATCCGAAAAAGTGCCTCCGCCGATCTGAAGCAACATTTAAACTGAACAGCCCATTAGCCTGATCATGGCAACTGTTGCTGTTATCATGGGCAGTAAGAGCGATCTTGAACACATGAAGGGCGCCATAGATACACTCAGGGAGTTCGGAGTGGAGGTCGAATCAAGAGTTGTTTCAGCACATAGGACGCCAGATTATATGGCTGAGTTCGCAAAGAATGCGTCCGACAAAGGAATTGAAGTGATAATTGCCGGAGCCGGAGGAGCAGCACACCTTCCAGGCATGACAGCGTCCTACACAACTCTGCCGGTCATTGGCGTACCGGTGCCGACAAAGCATCTGAGCGGACTGGACTCACTTCTCAGCATAGTGCAGATGCCCGGCGGCATTCCAGTTGCAACGGTGGCGATAGGAAATTCAAAGAACGCCGCCCTCCTGGCTGTCAGGATACTCTCAATAAAATATCATGATCTCAGAAAAAAGATGGAAGAATTCCTAGCCAGGCAGAAAGATGATGTTCTCGGGACTTCAATCCCATGAGGATCGGAATCGTTGGATCCGGCCAGCTTGGCTGGATGATGATACTGGAGGGCAGGAAGTTTGGCCTTGAATTCAATGTACTCGGGAATTCCCCAAATGATCCGGCTTCAAGGATTTCAGACTCTTATTTTGGTCCCGGTAATCATGCAGAATTCCTGGAAAAGAGCGATGCTGTAACTTACGAGTTTGAGCACGTTGACAGGGAGGTGCTGAGAAAAGCTGAACAGGATGGGAAACTTGCCCCTCCGCTGTTTGCCGTAGATCTCAAGATGGACAGGTCAAGGGAGAAGGATTTTCTTGATTCCAGTGGCATACCGACAGCACGATACAGGGTGGCAGACTCGCCCGAAGAAGCATTCGAAACAGCATCCGGTTTCGACAAGGCAGTCATCAAGCAGTGCTTTGAGGGATATGACGGAAAGGGGCAGGCAGTAGTGGAAAGCGGCAATTATCTCAGCAACTCAGGCCTCAAGGGAAAGTGCGTTGTCGAGGAATTCATTGACTATGACTTTGAAGCATCCATAATCTGCTACAGGGACAGGCATGGAAATACAGGATTCTATACACCCTCCCTTAATTACAACAGCCACGGCATGCTTGTTTACAACGAGTGCCCCATTGAAGAATACAGCATGAAGGCAATTGCAGGAACCCTGCTGAACAGGCTGGACTACACAGGAGTAATGGGAATTGAATTCTTCATAAAGAACGGGAAGGCCATGGTAAATGAAATATCACCAAGAGTGCATAACTCCGGGCACCACACACTGATGGGAACATCCGTTTCACAGTTTGAGCAGCACATAAGGATTCTTGCGGACCTTCCGCTCTCTGAGCCTGAACTTTACGTGCCCAGCGGAATTGTCAACCTTGTGGGCACAATAAGGGTGGATTCCATAAGGAGGATACTTGAAATGGGCGACACAAAGGTCTACAACTACGGGAAAACGGAACGCAGAAGGAGAAAACTTGGCCACATAAACGTCACGGCAAAGTCTCCTGAAGAGCTTCACAGCAGGATAATGAAGATCAGCCGGATTCTCTATGGAAACGACATGGATTCCCAGTTCGTTCCCTGATTACAGAAGCTTCTCTATCTCTTCCTTCTTTTCCTTCAGTTCCTGTGAATCCGGCATTATTTCAAGTGCAACGTTTATCACTTCAAGTGCCTCTGCGGGCTTCGAGAGCTTCAGAAGAATGTCCGCCTTCAGCAGCCTGTAGTAAGTGCTGCCCGGAATCAGCCCCAGAAGGCGATCAAGATCACCAAGCGCTTCCGCCGGCATTTCCATTTCAACGTAGACCTGGAACCTCTTGAAAAGGAAAATCTGGTCAGCGTCATTCAGGGAAACAGCCCTGGAATAATCCTCCAGTGCTTCTTTCCTTTTCTCAAGCCTGTAAAGTGCGTTCCCCCTGTTGTAATAATAGTCAGGTACATCGCCTTCAAGCTCTATGGCTCTGGTGAATGCCTTGACAGCTTCATCAAATTTCTGCATGTCCTCAAGCGCCGCACCAAGGGCGTTGTAATAATCGGCGTGGTCTGGAAACAGTTCTATTGCCTTGCCGTAGTCTTCAGCGGCCTTCTCGAGCAGTTTCATGGAGTAATATGCCAGACCCCTGTTATAGTAATAGTCAGGGTCTGATTCCACGAGCTTGATCGCCCTTGTGAACTCTTTTATCGCTTCAGGGTATTTTCTAAGATTAAAGAAGGAAATACCCCTCTCGTTCAGGTCATCTGCCTGTTCTGTTTTGCTTGTAACTATGAAATCTTCGGGCACGTTCCCTTTAGATAGGAATTATATTTAATATTGATCTGTTTTAATCCTTGACAAAATGCCCACGAATATGCTGCTGATTCTGAAGAGCCTTCACATCTCTTTTCTTGGAGTTCAGTAATCGGTCAGCTTTCCCTGCTCTATTTCCTTTCTCAGTTTTTCGTAAGTCTTCCATTTCTTTCTGACTATGCTGTCTATTTCGACCCTTTCTCTGATGGCTTTACGCAGGAAGTCAACAGTCCTGGGGTCAGCCGGATATCCGCTTCCCATTGGGCCGTATTCTTTCTCTATTTCCCCGATTCGCCTGTCGCGCAGAACCTTGCTCAGAATTGATGCTGCTGACACCGCAGGTATGAACCTGTCTGCGTCGTGTATGCAGTGCACCTTTACAGGTGAGTTTCTGGATAGGTTTTCACTCCCCCTTTCCTCATTAACATCGAAGCAGTCAACGTATGTTTCATAAAGTGCACCCTTCAGCAGCTCCGAAGCAGCATCAGCCTCGATTTCGTTCAGAGTCTTGCTTTCCATGAGGTTGTTCAGTTCTTCTGCAGTTATCTCTATGGACCTTGTGTAGACAGCCTGATCAAGGATTTTCGATCTGATGTCCTCTCTCCTTGACCTTGAAAGAAGTTTTGAATCCCGTGCACCCAATCTGACGAACTTGTCTCTTTCACCGCACACAATGGACATGACCATCGGCCCTATGACGGGGCCTCTCCCGGCCTCGTCGATGCCGCATTGCAATCTTGTCCCCCTGTCCCTGTCTTTCTCCATCCCTGTTCTTGTTCCTTAAACCCCATGCCTGAAATTCTATTAAATCTGTACGGAAATACACTGTTGTGTTCAGTCATCCGGCAAAATAAAATTACTTGTAATATGTTACTCCCAGGTGGACCGTGGTATCCGGGTATCAGGAGTCACGAAACGCTTTGGTTCTGTGACGGCCCTTGACAGTATATCAATGGGCGTAAGCAATGGCACAGTTTACGGGATACTTGGACCGAACGGCTCAGGCAAGACAACGCTTCTCAGGCTCATCAACTCAATCATCCTGCCGGATGACGGATCAATCTCGGTTCATGGTCTTGATACCCGCGACAATTCAGATAAAATCAAATCCAGGATAGGGTATGTTCCTGAAACTCCCGCCCTCTATGAATCACTTACCCCCGAGGAGTATTTCTCCTTTATTATGGCAGCAAGGAAAGTCAACCCAGAGAGGGCATCAACAAGGGTTGAAGCGCTTGTCCAGGCTTTCGGAATCGAGGAAATGCTCAGGCAGTACATTGGATCCCTTTCGTTCGGCAACAAGCAGAAAGTTGCAATAATATCTTCTCTCCTTCACGACCCTGATATAATAATCATGGATGAGGGGATGAACGGCCTAGACCCCAGGTCATCAAGGATACTTAAAACGCTTCTTTCTGATTTTGCATCCATGGGAAAAACAGTGCTTCTTTCCACCCATGTGCTGGAAGTAGCACAGAATCTGTGTGAATCAGTCTTCATTCTGTACAGGGGGAACATCGTTGCCAGCGGGACACTTGACCAGCTGAGGGATGAAACCGGCGAGACCGGCAGCCTGGAAGACATATTCCTGAGGAAGACTGATTCCTATAACATAGCTGACGTTCTTGCCAGCCTTAAGGAGAGCTTTGCCGATGAATAACGTTCTCTGGGAGATCTCAAAGAGGATAATATTCGAGCAGAGGTACCAGTCCCTGAAAGGAAATACTGCATTTCTCTCCAGATTCTCCGGAGAGAGGAAGAAGGGGGGCAGGTCTCTCAGGTCATACATAATTTCGAACTACATCGCCAGCGTATTCTCATTTGCACTTCTTTCTGTAGCACTGACAACAGTGACATTTTCCGGCCGGACTTCAGGTAATCTCAGTGAGCTTGAAGTGGTTCTCTACTTCTACGTCTTTTCTGCCAACATCTTCAACACAATAATCTTCCTTGACGGGATCGTAAGCGAGAACATACTTCAGCCTCTGGCGTCTATTCCCCTTGGAAAAGCGCACTCAGTGGTCCCAGTGGCATACATGATATACTATGGCTCTTCCAGCATATTCGTCATCATGCCTTTCCTTCTTCTTGAGTTTGCAGTGAACCACAGTGCGGCCATGTTCCTCACTGGAACTCTGTGGATGGCAATATACATAGTCATGGGATACCTTGCAGGGTCTCTTGTCTTTCAGTTCCTTTATCCTCTGAGAAATCCGTCCAAGCCTTCCCTGGTAAAGAGCATAGGCACAATATTCAGGATATTCGTTATAGTCCTTGTTTTTTCATTCTTCGAGATCTGGATTTATGATCCGCAGGTCCTTCCTGCTGTTCTTGTACCTACAAGCCCAGGACTTACCCAGTACCTTGTGCCTGTACTCAACAGCCCGCTGCTGGTCAGGGCCAGCCTCCCCATGTCACAGGTCCTGCCGGGCATATTCTCACCTGTGCTTTACATCGCAGTGATATTCTCTATTTATGTTGCATTCCAGAAACGGCTGTTTGACAGAATCATGGTACCAAGGGCGGGAAGCTCTGCAATAAGGAAATCAGGATCATTCAAGCACGGCAACACCAGATTTGCAATGTTCCTTAAAGACCTCAGGATAGTGTTCAGGAAATCACAGTATTCTCTGATGCTTTTCTTTCCTGTAATGGTTTCAATACCATTTGCCGTTCCGCTTATCCTCTCAAACACGGGCGCCAGCAGCTACAATCCACTTGGGCTTTATTACTCTCTCCTGTCCACAATTTCTGTCATATGTTCTTCCATGTACTCCATTCTTCTATTCATATCAGAGGGCGGTGCTGTTTCAGTCATGTTCATACTTCCAGACTTCGCAAGAAGAAGCGTTTTTTCCAAGGCATCAGTCGGTGTTTTTATCTTTGCGGCTGTTGTTACTCCCGTTGTTTTCGTAATAATGCTTGCAGGCAGATACAGCATATTCGACTACCTGCTCGTCCCCCTCAACCTTGTAACAGGATTTTCCTACACATACCTGAATCTGCTTAATAGGTTCAAGAAGAAACTGAACCCTTACCTTACTGTTGTGAACATAGACACTTTCGGAGGCAGTTTCGGACTTCTGCTGTCTTTCGGTTTTGTTCTAGTCCTCATGGTTATACCAGTTGTACTGGGAGAGATTGTTTCCGTATATCTGATAGGAAATCCGGGAAGAACATTCAACCTTGCTGTTGACCTTATCATCAACTCAGTCTTTCTTCTGGCTTCAGTGTTCATTGTGGGGAGGCAGCCCTCATATGCTTCAGCCAGGAAGGAAGGGAATGTGCTGGCTGCCACTGACCCCTGATTCCGTCGATGGGTCTGGCACACATTCAGCCCGGAGGAACAGGAAAATGTTCATCCTGCAAATTCAAAGAAAACGTTATAAATGGAATATTTATACGGCGAGGGCTGAGAAAATATGGTAGATGTTAAGAAGATACCCGCAGACGTAATGATTAAAGAACTCTCAAGGCAACTCTCCTCCGACAAGAGGATCAAAGTGCCTGAATGGGCTTCATTCCTGAAGGCGGGAATACATCGTGAAAATTCATGGGACCAGGAAGACTGGTACTACATCAGACTCGCATCGACGCTGAGAAAGCTGTACCTGAACGGTGCTATCGGCATTTCAAGGCTCAGCGCGCAATACGGAGATGCTGTGGACAGAGGTTCCCAGAGATACCACCCCGGTAAGGGAAGCAGGTTCATTATCAGGGACATATTCCATACACTTGAAAAACTCGGCCTGGTGAAGACAACACCAAAGGGAAGAATACTTTCCCCGGATGGCCAGAAGCTGCTTGATCATGTTGCAAAGGATGCCATTAAAAAGCTGGCCGAAGAGAATCCAGCTCTTCAGAAGTACGCATGATTCCAGCTCAGATTACAATATTTATAATTGATACCGGCATAATGTGGTGATATCAGATGGAAGGCGACGACGAGCTCGAGGAAATCAGAAGGAGGAAATTGCAGGAACTGCAAAGGTCAGCTTCTGAAGATCAGCTGGCTGATGAACAGCGAAGAGCTCAGGAGCTGGAGAAGGCCAAGAAGCAGCAGATCCTGCGCCAGATACTCACCCCGGAAGCAAGAGAAAGGCTTGGAAACGTAAAACTTGTCAGGCCGGACCTTGCAGAGAACGTTGAAAATCAGCTGATACAGCTTGCAAGTATGGGCCGTGTCAACAGGATGATAACCGACAACGACGTTAGAGACATACTTGAAAGGCTTACAGCCACAAAAAAAGAGACCAGAATAGAGAGGAGAACAAAATGAGCCGAAACAAAGAGCTTGGCAGAAAGATCAGGCTTATGAAGAGAGTCAAGGAGAACCAGAGAGTGCCCGGTTGGGTAATGATGAGAACAGCGAGAAAGGTCACCCAGAATCCGAAGAGGAGAAACTGGAGAAGGGGCAACCTTAAGCTATAGGTGAAAACATGGTTGAAGCAACAGTAAGCGACGAACTTATTTACAAAATACCGCTCAGAAAGGCCAAACTCTCTTCCAGGAACAGGAGAGCTGATTCAGCTATGGCGATAATGAAGAAATTCGTTTCAAGAAACAGCAAGGTTGAACTCGAAAACGTCTGGATCGATCCAAAAATTAACGAACTCCTCTGGAAGCACGGAAAGAGAAACATACCGTCCAGCATAAGCGTGAAAGTTGTGAAGCTGCAGGACGGGACGGCAGAAGTCATAATGCTCTAGTCTATGATCAGAAAACTCAGGCTCCTTAAGAGCAACTTTATTGGCGTTTACTGCAGGGTGTCCGAGAAGCACGCTTTTCTACCCAGGCCAGTTGAGGAAGAGGTTCTGCACAACGTTGAAGAGCTTTTTGGAGTCACAGCAATCAGGATGTTCGTCGGAAATACTTCACTGGTTGGCGCACTGCTCGCAATGAACAACAGAGGCCTGGTTGTTTCCAGGAATTACTATCCGGAAGACCTGAACGGAAATCTGGACATGGAGATTGTTTCTCTCAGCGACCGGCTCAATGCAATGGGGAACAACATTGTAATGAATGACAGGGCAGCGATTGTCCACAAAGACTTCTCCTCAAATTCAGTCAGGAAGCTGGTAGATTCACTGGGAATAGAGGTCATAAGGTCAACCATAGGGGGAATCAAAACTGTAGGAAGTGTTTCTGTTCTTACTGAAAAGGGCATGCTTGTCACCCCAACCGTTTCCGAGGACGAACAGAAATTCCTATCTGATCTGTTTAAGGTTCAGGTTAGAACAGGAACCGCTAATTTTGGAAGCATTTATGTTGGCACGTCCGTAGTGGCCAACTCAAAAGGGGTTGCCGTAGGAGATGCCACAACGTCCATTGAGATGGGAAGGATAGACGACACTCTATCCTGATTTTCTGTTTTTCAGGACAGAAGAGATTCTTATCAGCGGGACAAGATCAACACCTTCGCCTGCCAGCAGTTCTTTTCCTCCATCCTCCCTGTCCACAACACAGATGCATTTTTCGACGACTGCGCCCTTTTCCCTGAGCAATTTCACAGCTTTCAGGACTGAACTGCCGGTAGTCACTACATCCTCAATAAGGTCTATGCGACCGCCTTCAGTCAGCTTTCCTATTATAAGCGATTTGGTGCCGTGGTTCCTTTCCTTTCGTATGATCAGGAAGGGCAGCTTTTTTTTCACCGCTGTTGCGACAACGAGCGGTACAGCGCCGAGTTCCACTCCTGCAACTGCTTCTGCACTGACATGTCCTGCAATGCTCTCGGTGAGAATTTCGAGGTTTTCGGGTTCTGTCATGACTTCCTTAATGTCGACGTAGTAGTCTGATTGCTTGCCAGATGCCAGGGTAAAACTTCCAAATTTTATGCCGCCTGCCCTGACCAGCAGTTCTTCAATACCAGTTGAATTGCCTTCTTTGCCCATTCGACTTCATTGCAGAAATCATCTCTCATTATATAATGTCTGGACTGCTGCACGCAGAAGCTTCTCTTGTCATTTGTCAGACAATTATTGCCGAGTAATGACCTATTTAGAAAGTCATAAAATTAAAGGAGTACGGGAAGACATACAACTGGATTACCTTATTTATTTGGGTAAAGTATATATACTGTTTTTAGAATATTGTCAGACACATGACTGAATCTATTATGACGGACTCAATGAACGTGGTGCTCAGGCAGTTGCTTGAAAACAACATGGATCTTACGGGGGAGGAGGACGAGGAATACGTTGCCTCACCGCAGGATGAGTACATAAGGCAGGCGACAAAATACAAGAACGTCAAGATTCGCATCATAGGCTGCGGAGGAGCAGGATCTAACACAATATCCCGTCTTTACGGCAGGGATCTCGAAGGCGCGGATCTGCTGGCAATGAATACGGACGCGAAACACCTGAAGATCATAAGATCTCCTGCAAAACTCCTCATTGGCAAGAGGAGAACAAAGGGAGTGGGCTCCGGAGGCCTTCCACAAATTGGGGAAGAAGCCGCCATGGAGGACATTTCACAGATCAGGGAGCTGCTGAAAGGAACAGACATTGCATTTGTCACATGCGGGCTGGGCGGCGGCACAGGCACAGGATCAGCGCCTGTTGTTGCAAAGGTCGCCAAAGAAGCGGGCTCCACAGTCATATCAATCGTTACTCTGCCATTCACTTCAGAAGGCAAGATCAGGATGGAGAATGCAATGGTAGGACTTGACAGGCTTTACCAGTTCAGCAACACCCTAATAGCTGTACCTAATGACAAGCTGCTTACCGAATCGCCGTCAAAGTCTCTTCAGGAGGCATTCATGTTCTCCGATTCTGTCCTTACAGAAACAATGCAGGGGCTGACTGAAATCATAAAGAGGACTGGCCTCATAAACATTGATTACGCAGACGTGAAGAGCGTAATGAAAACAGGCGGAGTTGCAGTAGTTGGGATTGGAGAATCAATAGGAGAACCATATAAGAGAATTAATGAAGCGATTGAGAAGGCACTTTCATTTCCGCTCATAGAAGCCGATGTTGCAGAAGCAAAAGGCTGCGTGATCAGAATAATAGGCGGAAAGGACATGACACTGAAGGAATCTGAGCAGGCGGCAGAGGAAATTTCAAAGAAGATAGACAAGAAAGCCAAGATTATCTGGGGTGCTTCAATTGACCAGAGCATGGACAAGAAGATCAGGGTTCTCATTCTTCTCACGGGAATAAAATCTCCATACAGCGTTGCTTCCAGGGCGGACGTGGAGAACCTCGGCAAGAAGATGGGAGTGTTCAACCGGGATGTCGGGATAGACATTGTGAACTGAACACAAACCAATTTTTATTTTTTCGAACGGTAGTATTAAGCAGGTGATTCGGCTATGGGCAGAGCGATGAACGGAAGCAGAATAATTCTCGCCCTGGACCTGAAAGACGGGGAAAGGGCGCTTTCTATGGCCCAAATGCTGTCCGACAGGCTATTTGCAGTGAAGGTGAACTGGCCACTGGTCATGTCTGCCGGAATCGGGATTGTAAAGAAAATTTCATCATTCTCAAGAGTCATATGCGATTTCAAGCTTGCCGACGTGCCCAACACGGTTCGCCTGATTACAGAACAGGCAAGGGAAAGTGGCGCCTACGGAATCATAAGCCATTCCTTCACGGGCCTCGACTCTCTTGCCAGAGTGGTAGAAACGGCGGGTGAGATGAAGGTGTTTTCAGTGGTCGCAATGTCTAATCCAGGTTCAGCCGATTTCATAGATGCACAGACCGACAATCTCATATCTGTCTCAAAGAAGGCAGGGGTTAACGGTTTCATAGCTCCGGGAAACAAATACAATGTTCTGAGGCACATAAGGGAAAGGGCATCCGGTTCCATAATTCTCGCGCCCGGGGTTGGGAAGCAGGGTGGAGACGCATCCACTGCCATTAGCAACGGTGCAGATTACGTTATCATAGGAAGGGCAATTTACGAAGCGCAGGATCCACTTGGCGCACTGTCTGAATTCATTTCACAAACGGAGGTCGCGAAACAGCCATGAAAGACGCTGTAAGAATTTACGAAAGGTATATATTTCCTTCAGGAATTGTGGTTGGCTTTCGCACGAAGGGTTATCATGAGTGGTGAGCTTTTAGAGGAATTTGAACACAAGCGTGAATCCATAAAGGATATAGTCGAGGATCACGTAAGAAAGAGAGACAAGCTGGCAGAGGAATCGCAGAAAAATGCACAGGAACGTGACATTCTTAACGCGAAAGTCAGAGAGCTCAGAGACATTGCTAAACAGAAGATCGCTGAAAAAAGCGCCCTTATAGAACAGATCCAGAAGCTGAGGGAAGAGAAGGAAGAACACTTCAAGAAACTCTCAGAATACAGGAAGGAATTTCATAAGATCAAGGGAGAGGTCGACATCCAGGGGATCGACATGAGGGATATCAGGTCCAAGGAGAGAGAACTCCAGAGGCTTGAGATTAGGCAGCAGACGACCCAGCTTGGCAAGGCGGACGAACAGAAGATTATTTCTGAAATCAGGAAACTCACCAACGAGATCAAGAAGATGAAGAAACAGTTCAATGTTGAACTGGAGAGCAATGACAAGGTAAAAGAAATAACGACCCAGATAAAGGATGAAAAGAAAACAGCAGAGGATTTCAAAAAGAGGGTCGATGAAATTTCAACAAACATCTCAAAGCTGAGTGAGGAAATAAATACGCTTCTCCAGACACTTGATGAAACCAGAAGGCAGGCAGACGAGTTTCACGAGCAGTTCATAAAATACAGCCAGGAATCAGAGAAGGAGCATGAGGCCTTCCTGAAGGCGAAAGGCGATCTCAGGGACATGGAAAAAGCAATCTACAGCATGCGCTCCAAGGACAAGACATCCAAGAAGAAGGAAAAGGAAGGGGAGCTTCAGAAGAAAGCAACCACTCTTTACGACAAATTCAAGAACGGAGAGCAGCTGACAACAGAGGACCTGCTTATTCTTCAGAAAGCGGGATTCCTTTAATCATTTCTGCCGCAACAAGAAGACATTTCTGCCCGGGCTTTCGGGTTATTCTTCAACTATTTCTGATGCAAGCGATACGTTGTAGACACGCGAGCCTTTCTGAAGGTTGAGTTTTGGCGAAAGGACACTGTCATGTATTTCACAGTCTTCACCTATCACCGTGCCACGCATTATGACAGAATTTGTGATTTTTGTGCCGCTCTTGATCTTCGCATTATCGAGAATGAGGGAGTTGTCCACAACAACGTTCCTGTCAATGAACACCCCATTGTATACGGCCGATGATTTTATTTCGCTTCCCTCAGACATTGTTACCTCGCTTCCGATGAAGGAGTTGCCCGTTATTTTTCCCCTGAGCTTTCTCTCAGGTGTCTTGAGTATCATCTTTCCTGACAGGTTTTCTTTGGAGTGCATGACTCCGTATTTGTCTGTCATTACCTGATTTGCCCTTATCATGTCATTTGGTCTTCCTGTGTCAATCCATGTGCCTTTCCCGACGTACCCATATATGTCTTCGCCCTCGCTGATCAGCTTCGGAAACAGTTGCTTGCCAAAGTCGTAAGGCTCTCCGTATGGTATTTTTTCCAGTATTTCAGGTTCTATTACGTAGATACCTGCATTGACCACCTTGCTGAAAGTCTCTTCTGGCGTGGGTTTCTCAAGAAATCTCTGTACCTTGTTGTCCTTGAGCTCAACTATTCCAAGTTGCGAAGGGTCATCCACTTCGCTCAGCACTATTGTTATTTTGGCTTTCTTCTTCCTGTGGAAAGCCACCACATCTGATATATCGAAATCGGCAAGTATGTCTCCGCTGCCTACAACAATTGTATCATCTATGAATTTCTCTACAAGCTTTACGCTTCCTGCAGTTCCGGCCGGCTCCTTTTCAACCGAGAACAGCATATTCTGATCGGAGTGCTTCAGTTCCAGCACCCCAGAGATTAGAGCTTCAAATTTGTACCCGGTTGTGATTATTATGTCCCTTATCCCTGCCCTGTAGAACGATTCAACCGTGTATTCAATACATGGGTAGCCTGCAATAGGGACAAGTGGTTTTGGGATTGAATAAGTTATCGGCCTGAGTCTTGTGCCCTTTCCTCCGGCCATGACTATTCCATTTACTGTCACGCCAGATTATTCGTGAACTTTATTAATATTTTAAGGTCAGACTTGAATTTCAGCAATACCTGAAGAGATAACAGGTACTTTTTCATCATGACGGGTGGAATTTAATATTCCATCCAGTGCTTGTTGACTTGAGGACTTATGTCTTGGAGTGACACCCCTATCATTAAGAAGCTGAATTCCCGGGAACCGCAATCCGAATACAGGGACAGGCTCATGCTGTTCGGTCAGTTTGTTGGAGACTGGGATATTGTTGAAGACAGAAATCTTCTGGATGACGGAACATGGACTGCTGACAGTGGAGAATTGCACTGGGGATGGATTCTGGAAGGCAAGGCCCTTCAGGATGTCTGGAAGGTTGCAGATTCTCACGTCTGGGATATCGGAACAACCATCAGGTTCTATGATCCTCACATAGATGCATGGCACAGTACCTGGATATCTCCTTCCAGGGGCATAGTGACACATTTCATCGGGAGGCAGGTAGGCGAAGAGATAGTACTTGAGGCAACTGATATGAATAATATGTTGATTCACTGGATTTTCTACGATATCAGCGAGAATTTTTTCAAATGGCGTGCTGAACGGAGCTCAGACAGTGGATTAACATGGCTCCGTACTGAAGAGATGGTTATCAGGCGGCATATTTAGCATGAAATGTGCTTCCAGTTATGCCTTGGGGCCACTCATATCATGCCTGGTCAGCATAAAAACGGGGTCGCAGCTTGAACTGGAACTTTTCTCTTGTATACTACTCAAATTTGGATTGAAAATTGCAATAGTTTGTTCCTGAGCCCGTATTTTATGCCACTTGCTCATTTTCACGGTTCTCAATAAGTGTTTTACTCAGCAGTATGATGATCTATTGTGCCCCCGCACCTCAGGATATCGATTAATCCGAGTCTGGATCGTGAAAACCTTTCCAGGATGATCCTGAACATGAAACTGTCTCATGATAAAGTTCACATCATGATCTCAGACGGATTAATCTTTGATCGCAGGACTTTCAAGAATAAAGAGGGATTAGCCTTCCGGAGAGTCCTCAACCCATATCAACTCGAAAGGGCTTTGATGGAAACAGACAACAGCCCGCACATATTACTGCTCAAGTCTGAGGTTGTGGATTCGTGGGATCTGAATGATGTACAGGCCCTCTATGATATACTGAAAATAAAGAGCTATGGCACAGGTTGCCAGGTATCCGTATTGATAATAGGCTCCGGAGGTGTGTATGAAAACTATCTCGGGCACAGGACAATAAACAGACTTTACAGTGAAAAGGAGAATGATTTGGTTATGGGAAGAACAACACCCACTGCTAGGCAATCTATCGACCACATGATAGAAAAGTACAGCAAACTTCGTCGTATAATGAACACTTCAGACAGAGACGTTCTGGACAAGCTCCTTGTTTATGGCAGGCTTCACTCTCCAGAGATTTCTGCCTCAGACATTGATCATGAAACTGGCTTTCTTATCTCAGCCATGCTTGAGCTCATGAAGAGAATAGCCCGCCTGGAATCTGCCGGCGAAGTAGAATAGAGCGACATGAAATGCCGCAGGACAGCAGTAGAATACTCGTCAATGCGACCGGTACGGACAGAATAAGATTATGGTACCTGCATGGTGGAAAGCTGGAGTATGAGTTTCACGACAACACAACATGGATTTTTGTAACAGGTTCAGGGTATGATCTGGATTTTCTTGAGGCACAGCTGGAAACTGTCCCATACATAAGCATAGCAAGAGACAGGATGGCCGACATATTCGGAACAAAGAACGGCATAAGAATTGACCTCAAACCCTCGAGAATAAGGGACATGGTTTTTGCAATAAACAGAATAGGTTCGGGCAGGAAGTTTCAGATTTACAATTCCGACATAAACCCGATTCTAAGGTACGCTGCACTTAACGGTCTGAAGTTCTTCGATCTTGCAAATTCGCTGGATATCGAACCCGACATAGTAAGCGTAAAGATAATCCCCGTGTTGGACAGAGGAAATGTACGGGCTTTCTGGATAGATGACAAATACTATTCCAGCGTAGACGGCAGGAGCCTTTCAGCACTTAGAGACAGTTTGTGGCAGAGCCTGGTAATAGTCTATGGAAATGAATTCAACTCATTTTTGTCCCTCCTGTCAAGTGCAGAAAGAATGGGGTTTGATATCCCTAGGTACAGGAAAACAAAGGGCGGATCCTATGAAAGTTATGGCCGCATAATGTACAAATCAGATTCTCTGCAGATGTCAGGCAGGATATGCATACCGGCAGAATCATTCATATATTCCGAGTCAGGCCTGCATGGCATATACCAGATTTCAAGGATCTCTTTGCTTCCTCCTGAAATCTCAGCAATAGTAACACCAGGAACTGCCGTATCTTCACTTGAAGTCTCGCACGCACTCAGTAAAGGCATACTGGTCCCTCTTTACAAGAATGACCATGAAAGCGAAAAAACACTTGATGAACTCTTCACCATGGACAGAGGTGGTCTGGCCCTCCAGCCCGAGCCCGGGATATACGAAGACGTGTACGAAATCGATTTTTCATCTATGTACCCAAGCATAATTGTTCGCTATAACCTGTCACCTGAAACAATAAGCAGAAAGCAGGGTTTTGAAGTTCCTGACAGCCCTTATTTCATAGAATATGAAAAACGCGGCTTCCTGTCTGAGGCACTCGAGTTCCTTCTTGATACAAGGCTATTCTATAAATCCGTGAAGACAAAGAGTGATGTGTATGCCAAAAGGGACGCTGCCTTAAAGTGGCTCCTTCTGACTTCATTCGGATACACAGGATACAAGAATGCCAAGTTTGGAAGGATAGAGGTACATGAAGCCATAACTTCTCTTGGCCGCTGGTCACTCACCCAGGCAATAGACATTGCGCATTCAAACGGATTCGAAGTCATTCACGGCATCGTTGATTCACTCTGGCTTAAAGGAAAAGGGTCAATTAAAAAAGTGCTTGAAGAGATAAAGGAAAAGACGAGGATAGATATTGTTCTTGAAGGGCATTACAGGTGGATCGTATTTTTTCCTGCAGAAAACGGAATCGGTGCGGTCAACAGGTATGTGGGTCTGAAATATGACCAGACCTACAAATTCAGGGGAATAGAACTCAGGAGAACCGACATCCCCATGCTGTGCAAGAAGTTTCAGGCTGAGGGGCTGGAAATCCTGAGATCATGCGGCAGCCCGGATGAAATTGGCGAAAAAAAGGGAGAGGTGGAGAATCTTAAGAAGAGGTATCTGGCCACTATCGGAACGACTGGACCTGAAGATCTGCGTATAAACGTCGTGGCATCAAAGAGGCTGCCTGACTACAGGGTGAACGGAATCCAGAAAAAAACACTGGAGGAATATGCAAAACATGGAGTCGAGCTGCAGCCAGGGCAGAGCACAAGTGTTATAGTCACATCATGGAGGGGCAGGTCCCTTTCACTGAATCCGGAAGAGGATGAATTTGACAGGAAATATTACACTAAACTGCTTTTGAGGTCTTTCAGGATATTCGACTTCATTTTCTCAAAGGTGTCAACAAAAAAGAGGCCTAGCCTATATGATCCAGTATTTTCTCAATCTTCTCCTCAAGAACATTGATCGGTGTGTCATTCAGCATGATTTCCTTCGATACTCCCTTCTTGTTTCCGCGGCCCTCTATTCTACCTTCGAGAATGCCAATGTCTTCGAGTTTCCTCAAAGACCTGTAGATCATGCTCTTGCTGGGAGTGATCTTAGAACGCGTTTCCATAATGACTTCGCTGTTCATGACAATGCACGGTATCTCTGTCCTCGTGGATCTGGAAAGGCATTTGCAGACAGCCAGAAGCACTATGAGTTCCTCGGTGTTCAGCTGCACCAGCTTGCTTTCGGTGATATATGGGTTCACCATCGCATTGGCTGCCCTGACGTCATCACTTCTTATTACGTTTGAGGAAACATAATCCGCTATGTATGCTGCTTTCTGAAGAAGCTCAATTGCGAGCCTGGCACTGCCGTAACCGGAAGCAACGACGCTGATTAGTTGAAGTATCTCATCGGTGTATGTGCCGTCATAGAGTGAGTCAATGGCTCTGAGTTTTGCAATCTGATAAAGTTCATCAGAGCTGTACTTGGAGAATCTCAGTGTAGAAAGGGGGAGCGGGGACATTTTCTTTCCCCTTCTGATAAGAGTGGTTGGGTCATCCACGGAAATCATTATTGTGGACATTCTAAGAGAATATGTTTCAGAAGATCTGAGCAGCATCTGAAGGCCCGTTATATCATTCCTTATGACGTTTGAGGCTTCGTCGATCACAACAACCAATCCCTTTCCGGATTCAGTTTGCCACCTCGAAATCTGCCTGAATATCTCGGTTATGGAAGGTTTTACAGCCGTTGATTTCCTTATCTTTGAAAGAATTTCAACGAGAATGGATCTTACAGTTGGGTGAGAAAGGGCATTGAAATAGAAATAGGCAAATCTACCCTCTCTCTGACAAGAATATCTGACTGTGGTTGTCTTGCCAACTCCTGGTTGCCCAAAAACAAAAAGTGCACTTGAAACACCATCTTCAAGGGGGTTCAGCACAATTTCATTGATCCGCCTGATTTCGTTATCCCTGAATGGCAGGTTAGGCGGTATGTATGAGGGATCAAGGACCTCCGGATTTCTAATAATGGTCATTGATCACTTTCAGGCCCTGGAGAGTGCACTGAGTGATGTAATCTCCTTCTTCCTGTCGACATCATACCTCTTAACCTTCTCAATGTCTACACCCATCTTCACGGCCATTCTCTCTATCCATTTCATCATTAGGAATCCTCCGCCGGATATGAGAGACCCGGTGCCGACTCTTGCAAAGAAACTGCCTTCTGAATCTGTGAATCCGTCTCTAACGGCCATCTTGGCAAGATGCCTGTATGATGCATAATAGACTGCCATCTGTTCTTTTGTGATCATGTTTCTGTTCAGCGAGTTGGACTTGATCCTTCCCAGAGGGACGTTCAGCAATGGGGTGACTGTGAATTCAAACGGCCTGTTGTCAACATATGAGTTACTGAGGAGATTTATCAGAGAAATTGTGTCCCAGTAGTCTTCAGTAGTCTCTCCCTCCTGCCCTACCTGTATTGTGAACGCAGGCCTCCAGTAGTATCTCGTCTCGTTGAACACTCCAGACCATACAATTTCCTTCCAGCTTCCGTCGGAACCTATCTTGAGCGGGAGAGTCTTGTTTGGCATGTGCTGAAGCGCAAGCCTTTCGCTGCCCGTCTCAACTCCTGTCTGAATCCCTATCCACCTTCTCGGGCCAGCCTTCAGTATCTTTGACAGCTTTTCAAGCATTTCCGGGTAACCGGCTGCTATAGAAACTCTGCCGTGCGTTGGATTAGAGTACTTGACACCTTTTATGGACATGACAGCTGAGAAGAGGTCTGCAAGAGCGTCTCCATTCGGTTCGAACATATTGCCGTGTTTGTATCCGAATATTTCATCTGAGTGGAGCCAGGCACTGTGCTGACCGGCCTTGACATTGACCTTGACTTCATTGACAACATCTTCAACGTCATAATACCTCAACGGCCTGAGTGTTACCTCACAAAAGTCACAGCCCACTCCGCAACCTCTCATTACTTCAACCATTCCCTTGACTGAAGGATTGATAATATTGGGGATCTCTTCGAGTTTTGGATATGAGGAGAGTGAAACTCCTCTCGCGATGAATCTGTCATCTTTCTTCAAGACCTTTCTGAATTTTTCGTCGTAGGTCATGAAACCAGTGTAAAATGATTTACTGTCTATGTCGCCTTCGGCCATCTGCTGAAACAGCATAGGTGCGACGTCATCTATTTCTCCCTGCACGATGTAATCAATGTTGAACTTGTCTATTTCCTCAGGCAACACGGTGTATTCCCAGGTCCCCGGTCCACCGACTACAAGTTTTGCCTTCTTTCCGGCCCTTAGCTTGTTGATTCTTTCCAGAAGGTTTTCCCAGTCGACTTTTACCCATGGTCTGAGATCGCCTCCCATCAACGCGTAATAGGACATGGTCGTCGGTCCAACACCAAGCGGGTCCATAGTCGTGACTCCAATTACCTCAGTATCGTCGTCAATATACTTTGACATGTAGTCTTCGTGTGCAACAACAACATCCTTTCTGTCATAAACACGGAGTAGTGAAGCTTCGAGTTTCCTCAGAGCATATGGTGCAAACTTCAGCTCACCGCCGTTCATAACAGGCGGGGCACGACCTCTTAGGAACCTGTAAACTGAGGGTGGAATTGTAGAACTAGGTGCACATGGGAGAAAATCCAGTAATGGAAAGTTACGATATTCGTAGCTTAAGGTTGAATCGGATACAAGTACGAAACGAGTCATTTTACACCTTAGTTCGACAATGTTAATTTTTATTAAACCCTTTCCCAGTGTAACGCCTTAATTTTTCAGTCTAACAGGGAAGAAATAAGCTCTGAGCTTTATATATAATCATCGTGAATTAATAAAATATCAGTTTGCTTTATAACGTTAAAAAGCCGATTTTGTGCCTGTTGTCATGCTTCTGGCATCTATTTTCGTTATTTCTGCATGAACACGAATTCCATAATTATAATTTACTTTTATTTAAAAATCGTTATTAGCGCAGGTTTGATTTGGGATATGTTATGGATGTCAAGCCCACCCATCCAAAAGTAATCTATGACGCGAACTGTGAATTCTGTCGTCTGGTGAAGGATGTCGTGGAGAAATATGACGGTGGAAGCCTTGATTTTACAGTGCAAGAACATGGTTCCACTAATGGAACTGATGCAGATGGATCACAGGCAGCCATAGCACAGAAAGACAGGCTTACCATCCTGGACCAATCTGGAAATTTCAGTTCCGATGGAATAGATTCTATGATATTCTTGAGCAGGAAGGTGAAGGTTTTCTTCCCGCTTCTTCCCCTGTTGCTTTTGCTGAAATTCATAGGTATAGGACAGCTTGCTTACGATTTTGTTGCCAGAAACAGGTATCTGGCGTCAAGATTAATGGGGCCGGCACTGGGCAGACCCCGCCGTCCATGATTGTGCACATTGCGATATGGCGTAATTCTCTTTCATCTTCTTTGCTGTCGGGTAAATTGCATTGAGGAGAGTCAGCAACATCAGAATCTGGACACATGTCCGCCTGGGATTTCATATTCATGTACATGCAGTTTAATCCGACACTCTGGCGCGTTTCCAAAATGGTTATATATGCCCCTAGTATTGTGGTTCTTACGCGCAAATAAACGCGTAAAATACCATTCCAGCTATAAAGGCGAGACAAGGGACAGGACATAGGTCCAGGATGATCTTGATCATTCCAATGCTGGTATATGTGAGGTTGTGAGGATGCTACTCACTTCTGATACGTGAGAAGGTGCAAACCATGGCCCGCTAATAATCAATAATTATTAATGACAGGAATTAACTCCGGTTGATCCTGCCGGCGGCCACTGCTATCAGGTTCCGACTAAGCCATGCGAGTTAAAGGGTCGTAAGATAACTGGCGTACTGCTCAGTAACACGCGGATAATCTAACCCCAGGTGAGGTATAGCCTCGGGAAGCTGAGGGTAATTCCTCATAGTCACTCTATGCTGGAAGGCTTGGGTGATGAAAGTTCAGACGCCTGAGGATGAGTCTGCGGCCTATCAGGTAGTATGTGGTGTAATGGACCACATAGCCTAAGACGGGTACGGGCCCTGAGAGGGGGAGCCCGGAGATGGACTCTGAGACACTAGTCCAGGCCCTACG